>CANHXF010000006.1 GCA_947464515.1 Flavobacteriales bacterium | reverse complement strand
GTTACACGGGTGAGGATACGGTGGAAGTTTCGGTTCACGGCAGCGAATACATTGTTTCGCGTGTGCTGAGGGCTTACATGGACCGTGGGGCTCGTTTGGCAGAGCCGGGTGAATTTACCCAAAGGGCGTTTTTGAATGGCAAACTAGATTTGGCGCAGGCGGAGGCCGTGGCCGACTTGATTGCTTCTGAGCATCGCATCGCCCATGATTTGGCCTTAAAACAGCTGAAAGGCGGCTTTTCGAAGGACATAGCCGCACTAAGGGATAGGTTGTTGCACTTTACGAGTTTGGTGGAGTTGGAATTGGATTTTGCGGAGGAGGATGTGGAGTTTGCATCGCGCAGTGAATTGAAATTATTGGTGGAGCGTATTCAAGCCGAGGTAGTATCGCTTCGCGATTCGTTTGCCTTGGGTAATGTGATAAAAAAAGGGTTGGCGTTGGTATTGGCGGGCCGACCGAATGCGGGGAAGAGCACTTTGTTCAATGCGATGTTGAATGAGGATAGGGCGATTGTGAGTGAGATTGCTGGAACCACTCGGGATGCCATTGAAGCGCAGCTTAATTTTGAGGGTTTTATGTTGCGTTTGATTGATACCGCGGGAATCAGGGAGGCTACGGATGTGATAGAGCAGGAGGGAATTGCACGCACGTTTTCGCACGTTGAAAAGGCGGGTGCTACGATGTATTTATTGGATATGGGCAGTTGTTCGCTGGCGGATGCCGAGCAGGATTTAATGATGCTGAAGCAAAAGACTTCCCGGGTTTGGGTGGTTTGCAACAAGTTGGATTTGTTGGGGAATGCAGACCGACAGCCTTGGTTGGATATGGTTGCGGGTTTGGGGTTGGAAGAGCCTTGGTTTGTATCGGCTATGGATAAAGTTTCGGTTCAGGCATTACGTTTGGCCTTGGAATCCCGATTTATGGGCGGATTGGCCGATGTGGGTGATCAAACGGTGGTGACGAATGTACGTCACGCCGAATCGTTGGATCATTGCGCCACGGAAATGCAACAGGTATTGGACGGGATGGCTTCGGGTTTGTCTGGCGATTTGTTGGCCTTCCACTTGCGCGAGGGCATTCGTGCGTTATCGGGAATTACTGGTGAGATTGGCGTTGATGAAATTCTTGGATCAATTTTCTCTAAGTTTTGTATCGGCAAGTAATGGCCGATAATCAACGATAAATAAAAACAACGAAAGATAAAGAAAACCCTTGCCTAGCAAGGGTTTTCGCGTTTTTGGGGTAGCTGACATTTTTCGTCATTTTTGGTGTTTTGCACCACTTTTGTTGCTCATCTGTACACCAGATATTTTGAGCAACATTTCAGCAACAAATTCCGAACGTAACAAAAAAAGATGCTACACGCTGCACCATGCTGCACCACCGTGCACCACGCTGCACCATATCGGCGAAATGACAATGACTGCTAGTAAACATCCATATTCGAAAATTTGTGTTTTCTGTCAAGAAGTGTTCTTGGCAAGGAAAAGCACCACTTTGTACTGCTCTCACAAATGTGGCTCCAGGGGCTATAAAGAGAACAAAAGACAGGAGAAATTACTCCAGGATAAGACACTCTTAAAGAGCCAATTAACAGCTCCCGTTGTGATGCTGCAAGCGAGGGAGGTTTTAAGCATAAATGAAGTGAGTTTGTTGCTCGGAGTGAGCCGATGGACAGTGCAAAGAATGATTAAAGTGAATAAAATCCGCACTTTTTCCATTGGAACGAGGCGATTAATCCTCCGTGAAGAATTAGATAAATTATTAAAAAACAAATAGTTATGAAAGTTACACTTAGAAAACGTCTATTAAAGACAGGCCGGATCAGCCTTTACTTAGATCACTGTCCACCAATTATTCATCCCGAAAGTGGTAAAATTACCCGGTGGGAATACCTCAATATGTATCTCTACAGTCCCCCGAGAGACGAGATAGAAAAGCGCCACAATCGTGATTTGGAAACATTGGCCCGAACCATTGCCGCCAATCGTCAAGTGGATAGGTTGGCTGGTAGGTTTGGAATAAAGAGAAGTTCGGAATTTGACGATTTTTTGCCTTTCTATGAAAAACAGCTTAAAAAATGGGAGGACAATCCCAATAATCATGGCGGCTGGGTGGCATCCTACAAAACATTCCTTCAGTTTTGTAAAGGGCAATGCAATTTCGGTGATATCACACCGCAGTTTATCAATGAGTACAAAGAGTTTCTAGAGAAAAAAGCCACGCGTATTAATTCACCTAAAATGCGCATCTCTCAAAATTCCTGTTATACCTACTACAACAAGCTGCGAGCAACGGTTAGGGAGGCTATGGTATTTGGTCACATGATCAGTAATCCATTTGATGCCGTAAAAGGTGTGCAGCAGCCTGAAACTTACAGAGAGTTTCTAACAAAGGAGGAGCTGATTAAACTCTACAACACACCTGTTGAATCTGAATTGTTAAAACGCACCTGCATGTTTTCTGCACTCACTGGATTGCGACTGGGTGATGTCACCAAACTTCGTGGTGAACAGATTCAGCATTCTGAGAATATGGGTTATTTCATTCGCTTTACACAGAGTAAAACCAAAGCGATGGAGACTCTTCCCATATCGGATGAAGCATTGAGCTTATTGGGGAAATATGAAGAGAGTGCTGAACTGATTTTTGGAGATTACAATTTTCAACGCGACTATGCAAACTTGAATCGTTGGTTGCAACGGGCAGGTATTCGCAAGAAGATCACATTCCATAATTTCAGACACACATTTGCCACGTTACAGCTAGCGGAAGGTACCGATATCTATACCGTTTCAAAACTCTTAGGACACAAACACATTCATACTACACAGATTTATGGTAAGGTGATGGATTCAACGAAAACAAAAGCAATGAAGAGTATTCAATTGGGTATAAAATCTGACAATAATTGACAGGAAAAATGAAAAATGTCAGTGACAAATTGTCTGAATGTCAGTGTGTTAGGGATTCGAACCTAATTTGCTTGAATTTGCGCAGTTCACTTAATCATTGCGCAATTTTAGACAAATTCGGACACTTCTGAACTGAAAATGCACCGAGGTTGGAGCAACATGAACCCTCTAAAAATCGATAACTAAAAAAAGGTAACCAAAAATTTGGCATGGTTCTTTTTTTGATGAAGGGTGAGTAAATGTTTCATATGAAAGAAAGTATTACTCACTTACAAGCATTCATCACAGAGTTGGTGAATGAAGCTGTTCAAGTTGCATTAGAACAGCATCAAGAAACTGCCATCACAGAATTGGCAGAGAACAATTTAAAATCGGAAATACTCAATGCCGATCAGGCTGCGGAGTTTCTGCACATTGCCAAACAGACTTTGTACTCCATGACGAGTAGAAGAAAAATTCCCTTCTATAAGAATGGAAAGAAGATTCTATTTCGCAAGGGTGAACTTCAGGAATGGTTGAATTCAGGCAAACACGAGCAAGAGAAAAATATTCAGCGCGAGGCATTGCGATATGTCCAGGATAAACCATTAAAGCGATGATTATGCACGGTTTAAAACATAACACAATGGCTGAAGAGGAATTATTCCTATTGCCAGGCTATCAGGATCAGCTGAGATCCACACTGTCGAATAGTATTTATGATAATTTACCTGAACCGCTGAGAGATTTATTTACGACCATTGATAATCCGTATGAGCGGGATATTTTGCTATTGGGTACGCTCACGGTACTTTCTGGTTGCATGCCCAATGTAATAGGGTTTTACGACCGCAAATGGGTGTCGCCCAATTTGTATACATTCATTGAAGCCCCGGCTGGTTCGGGAAAAGGTGTGTTGAGTTGGACCCGTTTGGTGGGCATGGAAATTCATAAAATGTTGTTGGAAGAAACAACCCTTGCAAAAAAGCAATTCGAGGAGTTGAAGCGCGAGAAGATAAAACAGAAGGATGCGGATGTTTCTGCGCTAAAAGAACCGCCTTATAAATTACTTTTCATTCCTGCGAATAACAGCGCTAGTTCTGTTGTTCAAACACTTAGTGAAAATGATGGGGCAGGGATACTGTTTTCAACTGAAGCGGATACTTTGGCCAATGCCCTGGCGCAAGACTGGGGGAATTTTAGCGATGTACTTCGTGCATCATTTCACCATGAACCTGTTGAGATGCAACGAAGGCAAAATAGGGAGCACTTTTCCGTGGAGCGCCCTCGCTTATCAGTTTTACTTACTGGGACACGTGGTCAAGTCATTCGATTAATACCCGATACAGAGAATGGATTGTTTAGCAGATTCATGTTTTACTCGTTTCCTGCTGTCCCAACCTTTAGAAATGTATTTGACCATCGCGGGACAGATCCCGGCCACACTTTTCGTAAGGTGGGACAAATGGTAAAAGAAATGTATTTGTTTTTACAGGGACAAACCCAAGCTTTAGAGTTGTATTTGGTGAAGGAACATCAAGATAGATTCATCAAGCAGTTTCAATTGCTTACCCAAGTGGCACATAAGGATTCTGGGACGCCAATCCTGGCCACCATCCATCGATTGGGATTGATTTGTTTTCGAATGTCGATGGTGTTTACAACCATGAGGTATTACTCTCAAATAAAGCGGGACAAGAAAAGTGAGATAAAAATTCAATCTAGCGACTTGGAGATTTCTGGTGAAATCGCTTACACACTCCTGTACCATGCAAACATGTTGGTCGCGGACATGAAAAATGGCAGTAAGTATATTCAACAGCAGGCAAAGCAGCAACGATTTTTTGACATTCTACCCGTTGAGTTTAACTGGACGTTGGCGGTGGGGTTGGGACAAAAACTGAATATGTCTCCTTCCTCTGTAAGACGATATTTATTGGGGGGTGAATTTGAGCGAATAGGCAAGGGGCAATATCGCAAAGTAATCAAAGAGGTAGCCGGTGAACATTGAACATATGAATAAATGAACATAAGAGAAAACATAGATGCAAGACCAAGCACTAATCAAAAGAGCCCTTGAACTACATGAAATGGGCAAAAGCATCAGACAGATTGTTGGAGAGCTTAAAACTAGCAAGAGTACAGTATTTCGGTGGCTAAATGGCCAATCAGGCAATGGAGGCAATGCATTGCCCATTGACCTTTTTGCCATAGCCACCAACACACAACAATCAATCAACCAAAAAAATAAATACGATATGGAAAACAACAACGAATTCAACAAATTTGAGCGTGAAATCGCTTTAAAGAGATTGCAATTGGAGCATGAACTCGAATTGCGCAAATTGGTCCAACAGGACAGAGAACTGGAGCTACGAAAACGAGAATTGGAGCTGAAGCATTTAGAGAAAGATGCCATTTCCAGACAGCAACAGATTGAAGAACGAAAAATCAATCATGGCTTAAAGGTTTGGATACAGAAGGAGAGAGCGAACTTGGATGAAGTTGATGACGAAGAGATTGAAATGGATCTTGCTACTTTTAAACGCCATCACAAGGTGCTCAGAAAATTATGGGAACAAGTTCAGCAGCACGTGGCAGTATACGGCATCGATACCGAATCGCATATGGGATATGACAATTTGAAGTCCCTCATGGAAATGCTTGATGAAGAGCTAGAAAATGCAATGGAAGAAAAGGACGAGGATGATGAAGATTCAGATATCACCGTTACCTATGAATACGACGATGATTCCATTGAATTCATTGAAAATCTCGATAATTCCGATTTTTTCAGCTGATTTTACCACGAAATTCCCGCAAAATTCCCATGGAATTACTTTTATTCCGTGGGATTACCTTGGAATTACCGCGGAATTACTCGTTAGGTACTAAAAATTACCATGAAATGAATGAACGCGGTATTTTTCATAGCACAAAAAGTATTTATGACCTCGATTTTGCATTAGAAGCTTATTCTTATCGGCGTATTTTGTCAATGTTTTTACTTTTTTAACTAAAAAATGGCAGTTTTCTGCTTTTTTGATATGTATATTTGTGAAAGAATCACAAAAATAATGTTTTATGATAAATAGGTTTTCTTTTGAAAATGTCTTTTCCTTTAAGGAGCACCAATCGTTTTCATTAATTGCTTCTGCTAAAAAAGAGCGATTATTTGACGATACAGAGAACTATGTGGAAACTGTAAAGGATTTAAATACACTGTCCACCGCCGTGTTGTACGGTGCCAATGCGAGCGGAAAAAGCAATTTGGTTAAAGCGTTGCATCAGTTTAGGAACTTAATAATTTTCGGGAATCAAAACCTAGGTAGCAGAGAATTTTCCATTCCAAATTTTCAACTCGATGCTGAAAAAGCAAAGTTGCCTGTGCAATTCGAAGTTGAATGTTATTGGAAAGAGAAAAGCTATCGTTACGGGTTTAGTTTACTGAATTCCGGGTTGGAAGAAGAATGGTTATATGTAAAGGAAAAGCGTGAAACGGAGGTGTTTTATCGGAAGAGACAAGAATTTACCATACCTACGAAAAACAAGATTTTGCATGAATTGACATCAAAAAAGATGGTTCATTCCAAAGCTTTTCTTGTTACAATTGGCGCGCAGTTTAACGATGCTTCTTGTGCAGGATTTTTGGACTGGATTAACCATTTTAATATTATCTCGGGCATCGAAGATCACGCTTACAAAGAATATACGGTTAGGCGAATGAAAGAGAGTAGAGAGTTTAGCCAAAAGGTTGTTGAATTGATCAAGTTCGCAGATTTCGGTATTGAAGATATTTCAATCAATTCAATACCAGGTCAAAACATTAAGTTCACTGTAGGCGATAACTCGGCAGTTGACGTTGAGCCAGGTACCATGGATGATTTGATGTCGAAAAGGTTTGTGATGAACTCAAATGGGCTTCCGGAATTGAAAGAATTTCACTTTGGATTATTTGAATCTGAGGGTACACAAAAGTTTGCGCACATTGCTGGACCTATTTTGGATGTGTTGGAAAAGGGTAGTGTGCTGGTGATTGATGAATTGGATGCGAAACTTCATCCGGAGTTAACGGAAAGATTGGTTCTAATGTTTCACAATAAAGAGATCAATAAGAACCATGCTCAGTTGATTTTTACCTCCCACAATACGAACTTGTTGGATGCGAAAATTCTTAGAAGGGATCAAATATTTTTTGTAGAAAAAGATTCCTTTGGGGCTTCAAATTTGTACTCTTTAGCAGATTTTAAGAAAGATGGAAAAGCAACTAGAAATGATGAGAATATTGAACTGAATTATCTCAAGGGTAAATATGGCGCTTTGCCATTTTTAGGTGATTTTGATAACCGTTTAAATCGTTGATGGATGGCAGGGAAATTAATACGTAAAGGTCCAATGAATGGTCGTCAGGTTGCGAATTCCCGCAATTTGCGAAAAACTTTTATGATTTTCACGGAAGGCCAGACGGAGGAGGGGTATTTTAAAAAGTTTAAGGTTCGTTGTAGAACAATTACGGGAGGAAATGCGCTCAGTATTGTAGAAGAGGCTATCGTTCAAAAAAACAATATCAAAAAGCATGTGGATGAATATTGGGTGGTGTTTGATAAAGACGAAACTTCGAAAAGTGATTTTTTGAAAGCAATCAAATTAGCTAATGATAACGGATTGAATGTTACATATAGTTGTGAAGCCTTTGAAATATGGTGGCTTTTTCATTTCATGGAAATAGCAGCGCCTATTCAACGTAAGGATTATGAAAAGAAACTACAGAAGCATTTGCCCGAATATAAATTCAGAGAAAAAGGTCATAGCCAGGGCGAACGAATGTGGATGCAGCTTGACAAAATCAAAGACGTTGGTATCGCAAATGCAAAAAAGGCTCATTCAAAATTTGAGCAACCGGAAAATGCTTTTAATCAGAGTGTAACGACGGTGTATCAGTTGGTAGAATTACTGGTAGCTAATTCGATTCGATAAATTGGATTGAATTATATCTTTTCATTTTTTTTCAATTTGTCCGATTATTCCATGCTTGAATACGTTTCGTACGATTGATTTTAATTTACGTTTTGTTTTACCATTTCCATAAAGCTGAGTTACCTTCATTAAAGCATCAGCATTAAAGCTGTTAATGTTATTAGGTAATTTATCCAAAGTTTGCGATTGGTCTTCCGCAAGATCTTCAATATTATTTAATAAATCAACAAGTAGGTATTCTCTTGTGATATTCTTGGGAAACGACGACTTCAACTTGAATTCAAATGTCTTTCCGTTGAGTTGAAATTCCCCTTTTCGCTTATGATTATATACCCAAGTTGTATTGTATAACTGCGTGAGCCCAAGTCCTAGTGAATTGAATTTATTTGGGGACACCAAAAGAAAGTCATCGTCTTTTAAAAAACGTTCTACTACTTGAAGATCATCGGGCGGGACAATACCAAATTTTGATTGCTTTGGTGCGTAATACAGGCCTTGGTTCAATTTTATCAATGTGCGGTCTTTAGTGAGTGTCGCCAAATGCCTGTCTATGGCCGTGGAGTAATATTCCAGATCAGAACGGCGATATACTTCACCCGGCTTGATATGTTGACGGAGTAAATCCATTTCTCTTGATACAAAAGTAAAGGCATTTTTTTGATATGCATGCAAAAATGGAAAAATTCATGCAAATGGAATGAATTATTCAGCCTAGAAATTGTTTATGTGTCACTAATTGCCCGAAGTTTGAAATTTCCTCAAATCTTACCGCCAACGTTTCATGGCCAAGCGCTATTTCTTTGGTTGAGGTTTTTCAGATTCCTTTAATTCTAAAATTGGTTGTCCGCTAGTGTTGATATATTGTAGTGTCTTTGAATGTTTTTGAATGTTTAAAATATTTGTCAATTGAGCTTGATATTGTTTGTCGTCCTTGTTCTTCTCTGTCGCTGGAGGCAAAGGTTCAACTCTTACTTCGATATTAAACCCTTTGTCTATGCGATTTGCAATTTTATTTAGGGCAATAACTGTGGCATTTGCTAATTCATTTTTTCTTCCTTCGTCTTGTCCTTTGTGATACTGAGTGATTACTTCATTCGCAATTTTTCTAATTACTTCTTCCATTGAGGAATTTGCATGTTCTTCTATTTCCTTAGTCGCTTTTTCAGGAACACCCTTTTCTTTAAGTCGATTGCGAAGTATTTTAATTTCAAGAATTGTCTTATAGTTATTTATTATTTTTTCAAGTGCATTTGATAATGCCTCAGCTACTTGTAAACTTATAATTACATAAAGTAAGAAATCGCTAGACGAAATTGTTTTGACTTCAAATTCTTCCTTCCTTCCCGTTAAGTTTAGTTATAAATTTCATATTCTATGTCTTGTTGTGTCTTCTTTTGGTTTTAGCTACAACATTTTTGGGCTTCGATTTCGGGCAAGCTTCGTAGCATCAAACTGTCAATCAATACTGAAATGGAATATAAACACAAATCTCCAAGTTTGACGTTTCCCTGACTCGCTTAAAGCCCTCGTTAATACTCGTATTTCCTATTCTATTTTGCATTTGTTAATTATATTGTCCAATGCGATTTTCTGTTTCTCTGTCAGTTTACCGACCCTTTCATAACTAGTCTTTAATGATTTTATGAAGGTTAAATCAAAGCCAGACCTATTTTTTGCCCATTCTAAAACAGTGTTAATTCTAGTGAACTGTGAATTTGCTTCGTAGCGTGTATAGTCTAATAGTTTTTTGTTTATTTTAGTTTTAAATTCAAGTTGTTTGTCAGATAAATTTCTCTTTCTATGAACGTCGTGATAAAATGCAAACTCAATGGCGTTTAAGATATTTTTACTCTTGAGATATTCAATTACCTCAATACTCATACTCTTTGTTATGTCGTTTCTAAGTCTCTTGATAGAAATGAATATTTTATTTCCCTCGTCTATTCCTAAAAATTTTATTATACAACAGTTACCTACTTCAGTAATTGAATTATTTTCTTTGTTTTTAATTACACAAATATTAACTATTGGGTAATGGCCGCATAAACACGTTTGCTTCTCTTCACTCTCATATGCTGAATCAAAATTCCATTCAAATTTCGCACTGTCCCAATATTTTGAAACGCTCAACTTTAAAATTTCCTCTGTCAGTTTGTAATACATATTTGTCTAAATAGGAGTGCTAAATAAATTGTACCGCTGCCTCACTTGCTAAACGATAGTCCTGCATTTGACGAAATGTGCTGTGACAATGATAAAGAATAACACCCCAAAAAAATGGCAGTACACATACCTATTTAGGGTAAAGTTTTTGAATGGTGGATTGTTTGATTAAATGGTGATCTACCAGTCCTCGCCGGCTTCTTCTAATTCTGCTAAGCGCTGCATCATGATTTGAACTTGGTCATATAAGGAGCGGGTTTTGGGAATTGGAGGAGTATACATCAATCCCTTTACCTGTGTGATGGTGAAGTAATTTCGCTTTCCAATCGGAGTAGGAGTGAGCTTGCCCGCTTTGATGTAATTGTCGATTGTTCTGCGACTCACACGAAGCATCGTCATGACGTCTGAAGTGCTTACCCATTTGGTTGTGAAATCATCCACTGGATTCTTCAAGCTTTCCAATTCGGACTGCAAATTCGTGATCATCGATTTCATTTCCATCAACTGTTCCATGAGCATTTCATTGGTGATTTCTGTCGCAGTGTTTGGTTCCATCGGCGACTAAATTAAAATCATTATTTCGAAAGAAAAAGGGGCTTTACAAATTGGTACATTTTGATACAGTAGATTAGATGGATTTAGACGGCATTAGACAAAACATACGAAAATATTGTTCCAAAACCTTTTGCTCAATGGTCGAATATTCAATGTTCATCGGGGTTTGTTTTGAATAAGCGAGTTAAAGTAATAAACTTCAATATGAAAAAGCATTGAGCGAAATTGTGCTAGCAGAAGTAATTCCGGAAATATTTATCATACATTCCAGTCTCTGTCAGATAATGCAGCACCAATATGTTTTCTAAGTCCGTCTTCAATTTTTTGTTTACCAGCAATTGTATTTTCATAGAACAATGTCCTAAATGGTGATACGTCAAATGGAAGTTTTGTTGTCTTTTCTGCTATTAGGATAGTCGGTTTATTAAGCGCGTGAGAATAACCTACTTCATAAAAAACATTTGGATTGGCTTGTGAAATCTCAGCAATAATCAACCTGCTTTCATTTATTTGTTTGATTATGTCGGCAAGAATTTGACCTGGTCCGAATGTTTCATCTGCTCTAATAACACTTAAATCAAAGTCTTTACAAACCTTTTTGATAACATCTTCATACAGTTCATTGTAAGGCGAACTAAATTGCATTACGACAAATGCTTTTGGAGTTTCTTTCTTGACAGTAAAGTTCTTAATTAATATATCGTCTTCGCTTTGGCACCAAAGTCCAGTCTGACTTATTGGTAAACTATATGGAAGGTTTGAAACGAAAACTGTTATTCCATCTACTTTTAATGTCACTGACGAACCTTTATACTCAACTTCTACTTTGTAAACTTTATTCGGTTTCAAGTTGCTATATTCTCCAGTCAGTGAATGATTTGTCCAGTTACCGGCAAAACTTCTGAGTGAATACATACTACCTGCTCCACCAAGTCCAACTGATACAAAGTTTTTGGTCTGCGGTTCAAAATATATTATGATTTCACAAGCTGACGGGTGGTTGATTTTTTTGAAGGAAATGTCTGCTGTGATTTTACCACCACCAAAATATTGGTCACAAATTAAGTTAGCGATTGCTGCACTTTTTTGTCCTTTGTCATACTCTTGAACTTTTCCTTTGAAAGTCAATTCGTCTTTCTTTAATGTATATTCTCCGAATATTGATGTCCAGTTACTTGTCATGTTTTAATTTATTTCATGTATCGAAAGAACCATTTTGTTGGGGTATATGGTTGGGAAATTGAATGTAGCGAAAGTGGCGTCTGCGGACTTGGATGATAATACCTATCAGGCCTTGCCGGTAGTAATTTTGGCGATGTGGAGCACGAAACCCCGCCTATTGCAAATGTGCTGTTTGCTTTTACCATTCTACTTCTTGTCTCCTCGAACATGTCTTGAAATTATTCCATCTGCGTCCATAATCATATCCTTTACGGCTTCCTTCATTCTCAGTGGCATATTATTTTCCATTAGACGCATTAACCTATTTTGAAGTCTGTCGTAAAATTCTTTCACCACTTCAATTGGTGCATTACTTGAAGAGATTTCCTGTAATTTTCTAAAATCATGTCTTGCCCTATTAAATTCCATTTCAAAACGATTAGACATTTCATTTGTTACAATCTCCTTGTCTGCTATTCGTCTTAATGTATGTCTGAAATCCGTTCTTAAATCATTCATTTCGGACATGATTATTTGCATCATTTTAGCGGTGTCATTGTCTGAAACATCCTTCAAAGAGGCAGGGCTTGATAACGATAATAAACTAACAATTGAGTTGATTCCTTCTCCTTTGTCTGTGGCTTCTTTGGTGGCAGTTAAAGCCTCTGCAATAATGTCTTGGTCTTCTAATACCTCTCTGTATTTGAGTTCTTTTCTGTATTCCGTATATCTCAATGGGGAAATATCGAAGATTTTTGGAGTTTCGCATTCTTGAACTAATACTGTCGGTTTATCAAATGCTTGTCTAAGTCCAAGTTCAAATAAAACATTTGGATTTCTGTTACTCAAGTCACAAATTGCCATAGGGCTTTCAATTAGCTTCTGCAATATATCAAGGTGTATTAGATTAGTCTGTTTTACTTCGTCAGCTCTCACTGCTTTGAAACCAGACTTATTGCAGGCAACCTTAAAAAGGTCTTCATACACTTTATTAAAATGCCCTTTGTCATAGCCCTCATGATCTGCAATGGGCATTATTATAAAACAGTCATTACTACTATTTTCCTTATTATTTTCTTTTGTCATATTATTGTTCTTTTGTCTCACTTGTAACTAATGTTTTACGGCTTTGCGGGCGGTTAAAACACGGCTACAGTTAATTTCTGTAAGCTGTAGAGCTTTAGATGTATTAAGTCGCATTAATTATAGCGGTAGTCGTTTCAAATCTTATACGTGTAAAAGAAATGTGAAAACCTCATTTTGGGGGTTGAAACATTGGTTCACAGTATTTTTCATTAACTACTTTATTCCTGAGTTCAGATTTTGATTTGAAATGGCGAGAAATGGAATAACTCTTCGGCACGTAATCATTTGAGCCTTCTGATTCAAAATAATATGGTTTAATGGAAATACAGTTTTCATGCTCGAAAATTGTTTTTAGTAAAGTCCTGTCAGATATCCCACATGAATGTCCAAAGATTTGAATCTGATATGGGTTGTCTTCTATGAATTGTAGCAGATTACGATAATGGTTGAACTGAAGATATTTAAACGATTTTATATGTGTAAATAGGTTGTCATTTCTAAGTAGTTCAAATTGTTCATAATCGGGGTCTACTTCATCACCGAACCCAAAAACAGGAGCTTGAACTTTGTTGTCATCTCCTAAAAGTTGACCATGGATAGGAATGTAAGTGGTTTTTTTTAGATTCATTTCTTTCGAATATGTTTCTGCAATATTTGTGTAATTGAAATTAAGAATGCAAATTTTTTCAGGGGTTTTATTCCCTTTAATTGTGTTTGGTTGAGTTTCTCTAGATTTAATGGTTTGTCTAAATTGAGTTAGAAGTTCATTTGTTGGTATGAAGTTGTTTTTAACTACTTCTCCTTGCAAGTAATTAAGGAATTCCGTTTTGATGAATTCAAACTCTGCATTGAGTTCATCTATACTGGTTTGGTTATTAGTGTTTTTTATTTCTTTTAGATGGTCAAAATATTTAATTTCTATATCGACCCAATTTTTATTTTTCACATCTTTGAATATTGATGAAAAAAATGGCGTTTTCCAGTCTAATTGAATATAGGAATTGGTGTGTAATGTAATAAATTTTTCAAATGCGTTTTGAGGTTCCATTTTTGATATGAATTCTATTCCATCAGAGATATGTATTTTTGAATGAATAGAAATGAAGAAATCTTCATAATGCATATTTGTTAAAAATTGAGATAATACCTTATAACAATAATTATAAATAAAATCTTTGAAACTTGATTTCAATCCATGTGCTAGATCAAATCCATTGCCAATAATTATTAAGCGATTAACTTCGTTGTACTTGTCAAATATTTTTTGGGAACTTAGAGGGTTTACTGTTGGAAAATCTAATTGAGAAATCGAAAGGTCCATTTGAGATTTTTTTAAATTAGTTATATCTATTTTTTAATTACCTGCCTAGGTGATTTGAATGTTAGTTCGAACTTTACTGGTTGTTAAAATTAAATCACTTTTAGTGAGTTTTTTGTTCGTTAACACTGAGTCAGATTTAAAATTCTCACGAACTCGGTTTGATTGAGGAGTATTTCGTAGGTGTGGTTTATATTTTTGGTTGGGGTAATGAATGAAGAAACTGATCTGCTATTCATTGTGTAAATTGAAATTTCTCTGGTGTGTCCCCTTTCAGATTTTGCGATTCAAATCTGTTTTTTTGTGTAGTGATGCTTAAATAAAGGGTTACCCATATTTTTGAGATTGTGGATTTTGCTATACTGACAGAGGTAATTAGTTTTATTTAATCACTGATACAGTTCCATTGAAACTTAAAAATTTGCTATCACTTTTTCCCGTTAACAACCAAACATATACACCTGCAGGAATCATTTGATCTGGCGACCAATATTTTTCATATTTATTGTCCCAGATTTTCTCACCCCAACTATTATAAATTTCCATTTTTATATCAGTAATCCCGTAACTAGTAAAATCAAATTTTTCATTAAGATTGTCACTGTTTAAAGTAATGGCATTAGGTATAAATATTATCGGTTGGTAAGATGAGCATGATACGTTACTTGTACTTTGTATTCCATTTTGACTAAATGCAGTAACTCTATAGCATTTCTGGTTGTGTTGTAAGGAAATATAGTCTTTGTCGATGTAAGTGGTATCCTTAGTAAATGCAAGATGTTGCCACAGATTGCCGTCAAAATTCCCTTCTAATTGATAGTGATCTATACCTTCTGTCCATTTTTGATAACGATTAAAATTAATGGCACATTCGCTGAACTGGCCTGTCAAAGCAGTTAATTCTTGGATACTTAGGAAAATTGTTTTTCCAACATTGCTGAAGCCCGTGACATTTCCACAGCTGTCTTTACATTTGATTTTATATTCAATTGGGGCCGTTATTTCTTCAGTGAAGTCATCAATGAAAAAAGTGTCCTGAGTAGTAGTGTAGTATTTGTTATCTTTGTAAATTTCATAAAAAAAAGTGTGTTTAAAAGACTTCCATTCTACTAAAGTTTGTTGGTTGTTTATTAAGGTAGCTCGTTTAATTATGGGACTATCTTTTGCGTTAAATGAATCTGAAATTGGAATATTGACCACGATTGTGTCGTACCATATCTCAGAATATCCATAGGATGTCCATCCTTTAATTACAATTGGAAACTTCCCGCTAATTCCTGATTTTAAATGGCTATTGACGTCATTAGACGTGAACAAAATAGTAGTGTCTAAAAGTGATTTATTGACTCTGATAAGATAATTATTCATTCCAGAACTCGTATCGGTCAAGTTATTGAATTTTATTTCTGCTATGCCACATTTGTAATTAATTTGGGGTTTTACTTTTAAATAATGATAGATATTAGGGGTCGAGTTGTGCAAATAACATACGGTATTTAAACTGTCCACTAAAGTTTGGTATTTAAATGATTTAGTCTGATTTGGATTCCGGATAATGTCAAAATAGCATCTAGTGTTTCCTTTTGATCTACGGTCTCTTTGAATTAATATACAACCATCTGGCAAAAGTCTCAGGGCGTTATAGCCAATGTCTGGAGATTTGAATGGTACTGTATGTACTATGTTTGTTTGCTTGGATAAAATATCCAACTGCTCAACATTACTCGTTCGGTTATTTGGGTTGTCGGTTTTGCTTGAAAGACGGTAAATGAGTTTTCTATTTGGAGAAAAGACGAAGGGTTCGACAATATCACCGAAGTTGGCTTCGTAAAAAAGGCGGGATTTCTCATAAATCAATATAGGAATTCCAAAATCACTAGTTAACGGATTAAGATGAATAACGAATATTTCCTCAGTTCTTTGTGGTATTGCAACGGGGTCACTGTTAAATCGTGGACAAAATTCTGCGGAACCATTTACAGCGACAACGCACTGATCACCTACGTGATCGATGGTGATAGTGCTTCCGTAAGATATTTTAATGCGTGGATGGTTTCGTATAGTATCGAGAAAAATTCGGCCTATCGGGAGTCTAGCATTAAATGCAAAATGAAAACCATGTAAATCAACTAAGAAGTTGGACAAGATATCTGGCTTGTTTGGGTCGATCAAACAGAACTGAAATACAGAATCATTGAGTCGAGCAATATTAAAATTGGACCAATTAAGGATGGATGTATCTTTAATTTCATAGCTCTGGGTTATCTGCCACTGGTTATCCTGAAATTCAAGAATACGATATGTACAGTGACTGAAGAAGGTTCTATGGCAATCCAATACAGACAACAAGGATTCATTAGAGGTGCAGATGAATCCTATTTTTCTGGGTGAAAATGGTAAAAATTTAGGGTTGAGTATTTGATCGCTATTGAGGCTATCTCCCAAAATTAGTCGGCCGCCATTATCTCTTAAATTAAATCCGTCAAAGTATAATTTTAAATTCCCATGGATATCAGACAGAGCGGTTGAGTTGGTTTGTTGAAAATTTCCAGGTAAGGTTTCAATCGCTAATTTCCCATTCTGATATTTGATCGCTTGATCGGCAATTAAAATATTGCTATATTGACTTGTTGCTACTTTGGGAATAAGTGCAATTAAAAATAGCAGTAGAATGTATATTAACTTGTCAATATTCATTTTTTAATAAATTTCAACGTATGGTATTGCATTGTATTATCTTGAACCAATATACAATAAAATCCAGATTTGATTGATAATGGAATCTTGATTTCGTTCAGAGGCACATTAAGTTGACTTTCCAGAACTAGAGCACCCGCTTGGTTATAGATTTTGTAATTGTTTAATCGGTTGTTGCTTTTTATAACTAATTCATTTTCAACAGGATTTGGGAATAAAGTAGGTAGATTGTTTATTTCAATGAGATTTAAGTCAGCTGTATTATTGTACTGACTACAAAGTATATTGCAATTAGTAAGATTGTTCGAATTTGAAACTGGGGTTTTAGGAAAAAATAGAATAGGGTCATTTGTTGGAATCCAATTTCCAGTAGCCGAGTTGTTAAGATAGTAATAGCCATTAAGTGAATTATTGTCCACTATATTATATCTGGTAGATATTGGCAGTGAAAAGTTGTTCATGCCTGCATGTGTTTGATCAGTACCCAAAAATTGTGATACCGAGCTGCTGGCAATATGTATGTCGGTACCAATGTTTTTGAATTCATTACAAAATATTTCAATTCCCTGGTTCGGTCCCGATATCAACATGCCAATTGCGTAATCGTTTGAAATGGAACCTGGGTCGGTAATTTCCATTTTATTTGCTTTTAATTCGGATTTTTGGAATCCGGGGGCATCAACATGAATAAATGTGATGTTTTTATTCCTATTGTATTCAAATTGATTTTCTAATATTTTAATTCCCACCGAACCATTACTTTTAATGTTTATCGGTCCGTAGCTCAAATTTGAGCATCCAAAGTCAAATTTATTTTGCATGAATGAATAATTACAATTGAAAATACAATTAGCAATAATGTTATTTTGACCATTTTCTGAATAAATGGAGTACGCGGTATTGCTGTATTTAGAGTGTCGAATAACCATTGTATTAAGGCTAGGAATAACATCGATGAATTTTATTCCAAACGACATGTTAATAAAATTGTTGCCAGCGACAATTCCAGATTGATTGCAATTTTCAAGGCAGTTTTTATCATCTAAGCAAAAGACATCTCCTGATTTGGATACAGAAAAGGAGCTTTGGTTTGCCAATATGCCAATTCCATGAGTGAGTTCACACGTTTGGCTAAAATCATCATTAATAAAATCACAACCACCTATGCGAATTGCTTTTACCTGTATTAAACTAAGCTCGGCATGGTTAATAGAATTGAAGTTAAGGATGTTCTCATTATCCTGGTTCCATTTAAATGTGCAGTCCATGATTACGGAAGCATTAATATCTTTATGATTGGGTGCAATGTAGTTGGAAATTGTTACACTGCGGTAGTTGTTGTTAAAGTTGGTATTTCTGATTTCTAGTATTGCACCTAAATCACTTTTTATTGCATTTTCGGCCTGCTCCAAAGTGCAGTTATTTACTGAAATTATTGTTTGCGAATTATTGAAAGTGCCCTTCCATGCATTTGGGTCGTTAAGTGTATTGGGATCAGGTAAGGTTTGGTATTGATTGAGACTTTGGTCTCCAATAGCATTAATGCCTGTCCAAATTTGACTGTAGTCATTGGGGTATTGAGGAAGCAGGTTAGTATTTGTACAATTTAGAAAACCTCCGGCATTTACTGAAATTCCTTTACCACCGTTGAAATTAAGACTTAGGCTGTTAATTGTAAGTTTTCCTGTTGAAGTTATTGTTATTCCATTTGAATAGCTGGTTGGGGGTGGATTTGATGGGTCCCAATTAACTGTAGATGAAATTGTTACCTGCGCGAATGAGGAACTAATGGAAATTGTTAAAAAAAAGAATAAAGCTATTACTTTCTTTTTGAAATGATTGATAATTGTGTTGGTCATTTTAGAATTTTTTTACGTTGATTAAGTGATTTTATTTCTATTTTTTTTGAGTTACTCGCTTGTGAATAAATAGGTGGGATTTGAGCTTTCTACCTCAAGTTGTAAGTGATGTTTTCATTTTCAAGGTTAAAAGCTTCAATGCCGACTTTTGGAATTGTATGAATGCTGATTTTTGCAGCAGTTTCTGCATCGGATAGAGCGTTGTGGTGATTTAATTGAAACCAAAGATGGTCAGCAATGTGAGACAATTTGTGAGAAGATAATTTTGGAAAGAAATATCTGCAAAGCCTTAGAGTGGAGTAATCGGACAAATTGACCTCTGTTCGTCGGACTAAAATTGACCCCCGATTTATGCGACAGTTAAATGTGTAAACTTCTGAGTTATACATAGACCAAATTGAATGTTTTAATGGGGTCAAATTACTCCGACGAAGTAGGGGTCTATTAAAGCGACGAACTGGGTTTGACTGCAGCGTTTTTTCCACTTTGGTTGATGATATTGATTTAGAGGTATTTTAGATTTTTTGTGTATTATTAAAATAATCCCATATGATCACAATATTTTAATTACCTACAAACCTAAATCTTAGGGAATCTAATTTCATGGCAGTAATTAACCCTATTTTTGTATTATTTATTACTAAAAATTGGTATAGAAATTCTATGTGTTTTTGGGGAAATGAAGTAGCGATATTCTACAGACTGAAAATTTCTAATCTCGAGTATTGCGCCAAAGTCCCAGTTGATCTGGGATATTATTGATGTCGTAACTTGCGCAGTTAAATACCTTCTGGTGTTTTGTTTGGGATGACGTATATGCCGTTTTGGATCGCAAAAATCACCATTCCTGCCAAATTCTGAGAATTCGTTTTTTCCATTAATTTGCTGCGATACTTATTTATTGTATTCACTGACATCTTCATCTCTGTTGCGATATCGTTTGCGTTTTTTTGTTGGCAAATTAATTTCAATATTTCAAAGTCTACATTGTTGAAATGGTCTAATGATTCTTTTTTTAAATTATGCTTGTTTGATAGCATTTTAAAAGCAATGGAATCTTGAAAAAACACCGAGTCTTTGTAAACAACATTAATTGCATTGATCAACTCCTCTGTGGAGCTTTTTTTGAATATTATTCCATCAGCACCCATTTGCATGAGTTTTAGATTGATATAATTTGAAGTATTTGCAGAAAATACTAATACCTTGAGTTTGCTATTATATTCTTCCCGAATTGTTTTCAGAACTTCCAGCCCGTCCATTTTGGGCATTTCAAGGTCCAATAGGACGATATCGGGGATTTTGAATTTGAGAATTTCCAATAATTCAATTCCATCACAACATTGGCCAATGATTTCAATTTCACTAGAGCCATTAGTCAAGTTGCTACATATAGCTTACCTCGTCAGTGGATGGTCTTCCGCAACGATTATTTTAATCTTTTCCATATGGCATGATAAAAGACATTGTATATCCCTTTTTTTCTGGTTCGAAGTGATAATTTCACCACCTAGTATGTGAAGTCGCGTGTTGATTGTAGTGTTGCCTAATCCTTCGACATTTGATTTTTTATTTAATCCAATTCCGTTATCGGAATAATTTACACAAATTCCGAGTTCGGTGTTGTGAATGTGTATGTTGACCTTGGTCGCTTTTGCGTGTTTTAAAGTGTTGTTTAATAACTCTTGGAATATTCGAAATAAATTGCTGGATTTATCATCGGATAGTTCGAAATCATCATGTTTGAATTCAATGTGTATCCTAGTTGCGTGTTGAATATCGGATATCAATTCTTGTAGACCTTCAATAAATCCAAGGCGAATTAATGTTGCCGGAAAGAGCATCTTTGAAATAGATGAACACCTTTCTGATG
>CANHXF010000005.1 GCA_947464515.1 Flavobacteriales bacterium | reverse complement strand
TGCCCGATGTTGTGATTCACACTGCGGCCATGACACAAGTGGATGATTGTGAATTTAAACGCGATGAATGTGTGGCATTAAACGTAACGGCGGTGGAGGAGTTGGCAAAATTGAGCAGTTCTTTGGGTTTTCACATGGTCCATGTGAGCACCGATTTCATTTTTGATGGCACAAAGCCGATGTATGTGGAATCGGATGAGGCGAACCCCTTGAGTTATTACGGTTGGAGCAAGTTGGAGGGTGAAAAAAAGGTAATCGAGTATGCCAACAGTTACAGCATTTTGAGGACGGTTTTGGTGTTTGGAAAGGTCGCTGATATGAGCAGGACAAACATCGTATTGTGGGCTCATGGCACCTTGAAGAATCAGAAATCGGCGAATGTGGTTACGGATCAATTTAGGACGCCTACTTTGGCGGAAGACTTGGCGATGGGCTGTTATTTGGCTGCATCGCAAAGAGCTCGGGGCATTTTTAACATTGCCGGTAAAGACTATATGAGTGTAATTGAATTGGTAGAAAGGGTTGCTGCGTTTTATGGATTTTCGATGGACTGCATCAATCGGGTTGACAGTAGCACATTGAATCAGCCGGCGAAACGACCTCCGATTACAGGATTGGATATCAGTAAAGCGATAAGAGAATTAGGTTATGCGCCTCATTCTTTTGAAGAGGGGTTGGCCATATTGGGATTGCAGTAGGGAATCGCCGAGGGCGAAGGTTGGGTTAAGGTTTCTGCATTACTTCACCGCACTGCTTGCAAGTTCTGAGTTCTTCAGAAGCGTAGTAGTGATTAAAGTGATTTAGAAAATCGGTTTCGATGTTGTTCAGCTCAAAATACGCTTCATGCAATTTGTGATTGCAATTGTCGCAGAACCAAAGTAGGCCATCGGTATAACCTTTTCCAACGCGAACTCTTTCGATGACCAAGCCAATGCTGCCTTCCGTTCTTCCAGGGCTATGCGGTACTTTTGGTGGGAGTAGGAACATGTCTCCGGGGCCCATTTTTACATCTACGCGTTCGCCATTCTGCTGGGTTTTTACCGTGATTTCACCTTCCAATTGGTAGAAAAGCTCTTCGGTTTCATTGTAATGATAATCTTTTCGCGCATTGGGTCCGCCCACAACCATCACTATATAATCGCTGCCCTCGGGGTAAAGATTCTTGTTTGCAACGGGTGGCTTCAGTAGGTGTCGGTTTTCTGCGATCCAAGCTTGTAGATTAAAGGGTTTACGGATTTCCATGGCGATGTTTTTTGCTTCTTAAGATATCCCGAAAAGATTGTCGGTATGGCAAAAGTAAATGATAGTTCACGCATTTTTTATGTCATTTGTCATCTCGCAAACTTTTTGCAACTTTTGCTAAAAGTTCATCGCATCGAACACTTAACTTTGTCGCACAACTTCCATGAGTGACGCGATAAAACATGAGTGCGGTGTTGCTTTCATTCGGTTGAGAAAACCGTTGGAGTACTACCGAGAAAAATATGGCACATATTGGTATGGCTTAGCCAAGCTACAATATCTCATGACCAAACAGCTAAACCGCGGTCAAGACGGTGCAGGGATGGGGGTTGTGAAATTGCATCCTGAGTATGGGGCACGCTATTTGGCAAGAAAGCGGAGCGCGAGTAAAACGGCAATAATCGACATTTTTGAAGAGGTGGGTGAAGCGTTAAACGAGATTCCTTTGGAGTTTCGCAACGATGCGGAATACTTACGTCAGCATTATCCTTATGCCGGTGAGATGTTGTTGGGCCATTTGCGATACGGCACTTACGGCGGAAATAGCATCGAAAACATACATCCTTTTTTACGTCAGAACAATTGGATGGCGAGGAATTTGATGTTGGCGGGTAATTATAACATCACCAATACCGATGAGTTGTTCAATGCTTTGATTGATTTGGGTCAGCAGCCCAAGGAGAAGAGCGATAACGTGTTGATGTTGGAGAAGATTGGCCATTTCATCGACGAGGAGAATCAGCGATTATTTGGTATTTTCAAGTCCCAGGGCTACTCCAATTTGGAGATTACGGAGAAGATTAAGCAGGAGTTATCGTTGACGAACATTTTGAAGCGAAGCTTTAAAAACGTGGACGGTGGCTACAATATGATTGGTATGTTGGGTCACGGCGATGCGTTTATTATTCGCGATCCAGCGGGGATTAGGCCTTCGCATTATTACATCGACGATGAGGTTGTGGTGGTTGCCAGTGAACGGGCGGCGATTCAAACAGCATTTAATATTTATCCGGAGCAGGTTCAAGAGTTAGGGCCGGGCAATGCATTGATAGTGAAGCGCGATGGCGATGTGGAAGAGGTGAATATCTTGGATCCTGTAGAGCGTAAGAGCTGCAGTTTTGAGCGGATTTATTTCAGTCGTGGCAATGACCAAGCGATTTATCACGAGCGTAAGGAATTGGGTCGATTGTTGGCCAGGCCGGTGATGGATTTGTTGGATAACGATTTGGTTAACACTGTTTTTAGCTATGTTCCGAATACTGCGGCAACGAGTTTTTACGGTTTGATTGATGGCATTCATGAGATTCGTAGGGACTTGCAAGCGGATGCACTGTCTAAGATTGATGTAAAGAATGAGCCGGAGAAGGTGAGGGAGATTTTGAGTTGGCGTCCTCGAAGGGAGAAGATTTTGGTAAAGGACGTAAAGATGCGCACTTTTATCACCAACGATACGGACCGCGATGATTTGGTGGGACATGTTTACGATATCACTTACGGCGTTGTGAAGAGTTGGAATGATACGTTGGTAATCATGGACGACAGTGTAGTGAGGGGAACCACGTTGAAGAAGAGTATTTTGCGTATTTTGGATCGTTTGGAGCCGAAGCGAATTATTTTGGTGAGTTCAGCGCCTCAGATTCGTTATCCAGATTGTTACGGAATTGATATGAGTAGAATGGGCGATTTTGCTGCTTTTTCGGCGGCGGTTGCTTTGTTGAAGGATAAGGGATTGGGAGAGATTTTGCGCGATACTTATGCGGCGGCGAAGTTGGAATTAGAAAAGCCAGCGGAGGAACAGCGTTGTGTGGTGAAGGACATTTATGCGCCCTTAACGGATGCAGAGGTGAGCAAAAAGATTGCTGAGATGTTAAGGCCTTCTGATTTAAGGGCGGAGTTCGATATTTTGTTTCAATCGGTTGATAACCTTCACGAGGCTTGTCCGAACGATGCGGGAGATTGGTATTTTACTGGGGATTATCCTACGCCGGGTGGCAATCAAGTGGCAAACAGGGCATACGTTTATTATATCGAAGGAAAAAAAGATCGGGCGTATTGAGTTTGGATAGGTTTTGAAAAGGAATTGAATAATTGTTAAATTCGTTGAATAATTGATATGAGCACATTGAATGAAGTTATCGATCAGTTGACTGATCAGTTGGAAAAGAACCTCCAGCACACGGCTACGGAATTTTCTCGCATTCGCGCGGGTAAGGCAAGTCCAGCTATGTTGGAAAGTGTGATGGTTGAATATTATGGTGCATTGACGCCTTTGTCCCAGGTGGCAAACGTGAATACACCAGATTCTCGTACGTTGGCGATTCAGCCTTGGGACAAATCATTAATTCGTCCGATTGAAACGGCAATTATTAATTCAAATTTGGGGTTTGCTCCAATGAACGATGGCGAATTTATTCGTATCAGCATTCCACCGGTAACTGAGGAACGCAGGAAAGAGTTGGTAAAACGCGCTAAGGCGGAGTCGGAGAATTCTAAGATCGGCATTCGCAATTTGCGCAAGGATGCGAATGAGAGAATCAAGAAACTGGAAAAGGATGGGTTGAGCGAGGACGATGCGAAAGTGGGAGAGGACAGGGTACAGAAGATCGTTGACACTTACATCAAAAAGACCGAAGACTTGTTGGAAAACAAGGAAAAGGAAATCATGACTGTTTAAGGTCGGGGTTTATTAATCTGCAATAATTACTAATTGACTTCGCAGTGCTTCGGCTTTTGGCAGGAGTTCTTCTAACGTGTTGGCGATGACGGTTGCATGTCCAAGTTTTCTATGCGGACGTGTTTCTGATTTTCGGTACATGTGAACGAAGACATCTCCATTGGCTGTAAGTTCGGCTTCATTTTGGAGGTGGTAGGGTCCTGAAATATTTTCGGGTCCTACGATATTGATCATGGCCGCGGGTTGGATGAGTGAGGTGTCACCGAGGGGGGCACCAGAAAGGATGCGCAGGAACTGTTCAAATTGCGAGCAGTAGCAGCCTTCTATGGTATGGTGTCCGCTATTATGGGGCCTTGGGGCGATTTCGTTGACCAGAATTTGATTGTCGGGGGTAAGGAACAATTCCACGGCAAATAGGCCAGGTGAATTGAGTTTTTGAACGCATTTTAAGCTAATTTCTTGCGCTTTGGCTTCGATTTCTGGGCTGATGCGAGCGGGCGAAAACAGGAATTCAACCAAGTTACTTTTGGGGTTGAAATACATTTCGATGGCCGGATAAACGGCGTGTTCACCGTCTTGGCCAATGGCCACGATGATGGCAATTTCGAGGGCATTTGGGATGAACGATTCTATGAGGACATCTCCTTGGAATGGGGATTCATGGGGGAGTTGATTTTTTGAAACGATGCTTACGCCTTTTCCATCGTAACCGCCGGTTCGGGTTTTGAGCACCACTTTTTCCCCTGGGAATTGATCCAATTGTTGCGGGGTAATTTGGTTGATATTGGCAAGGATGTATGGCGCTGTGGGGATGTTATGCTGGGTGAAAAACTGTTTTTGGATTCCTTTGTCTTGGATTGTTTTCAGCACAGAAGGTTTGGGGATGATGGTTTTGCCTTCTTTTTCCAATGCAATGAGTGCATCGACATTGATATGTTCAATTTCCCAGGTAAGTACATCGCTTTGGCTGGCCAATGTTTGGATATCGTTGGCATTTTGAAGGCTACCCGCAACAAAATTGTTGGCTACTGCGGCCGCGGGGCAATTATTTGATTGCTCTAAAACTGTAAATTCAACGGGCAGGGATTGGTATTTGGCTTCGATGCTCATCATACCCAATTGGCCTCCTCCAATGATACCAATACGAATCATGGGGCAAAGATAGGCGCCGAATACAACATGAAATTTGCTTCTTGCGTTTTTTGCCATATTTTCGATGGTATCTTTGTATAATATGATAGACCCTCCTTCGGTATTGAGTTTAATGATGGTGGATGCCAACGCTTGGTTGGTGGTGGTATTTTCATTGGTGGTTATCTCTTTTTTTTCCGGCATGGAGATCGCGTTTTTATCGGCCTCTCGTTTACGCATTGAATTAAGGTCGAAGGAAAATAGCACCAGTGGAAAGTGGCTATCTAAGTATGTAAAGAACCCTAGCGATTTTATTAGTACAGTTTTGGTAGGCAATAATCTTGGCTTGGTGATTTACGGAATTTACATGGGTGAAATTCTCGACACATCATTTGAAGGAGTTGCATGGATGAATTCTGAATTGCTGCGGTTTTTTATGGTTACCCTTTGCAGTACATTGATTGTTTTGGTGATTGCTGAATACCTTCCAAAAACCTTTTTTAAACTGTATGCAGACAAGTTAATCTTTGGACTAATTGGTATTTTTAAGGTTGCTCACACTTTGATGTGGCCCTTGATTAAAGTCGTTAAAGGCATCTCTGCATTCTTATTAAAAATATTCACAAAAACTGAAATCACCGAAAATACACAGGTGTTTTCTAAGGTGGATTTAGACAATTACATTGCTTCTTTGGAAAATGCAGGGAATGTGGATTCTGTTGAAATTGATACAGAGGTTTTCCGTAATGCCTTGGATTTTAGCGATGCCAAAGTGAAAGATTTCATGGTGCATCGAACAGAATTAATAGGTGTGGATGTCAGCGATTCTGTAGATGTATTACGGGCTAGATTTGTTGATTCTGCGCATTCTAAAATTTTGGTTTATAAGGGAAACATGGACCATGTCATTGGGTTTGTGCATCACAGTGATTTGTTTCACGACCCCAAATCGGTTCAAAGCGTAATTAGGCCAGTGATGTTTGTTAATGAGAGTTTGCAGGCGCACGACATGTTGAGAAATTTCATTCAAGAAAAAAAGAGTATTGCCTTGGTTGTAGATGAGTTTGGCGGTACAGCGGGTATGGTTTCGGTGGAGGATATTATGGAAGAAATTGTAGGAGAGATTGAGGATGAGTTTGACGTTGAGGATAGGGTTGAGACTAAGTTGGGCGAGCAGCATTTTTTGTTCAGTGCGCGATTGGAAGTGGATTATTTGAATGAAACGTATGCTTTAAAAATTCCAGAGGGGGAATACCATACTTTAGGGGGATATATTATTTTTTGTTCCGAGAGAATTCCATCTGTAGGGGAGGTCATTCATCATGGAGTATTTGAATTTGTAATAAAAACGCTAATCGGAGCAAGAATAGAAGAGGTTGAGCTAAGAATATTGCCAGAAGAAAACTAATTTAGTATTGTATTATGAGAAACAGGAACATGGGAAATTTTAGACAGATTATTTTCGTTTTTTGTCTTTTGATAAACGCAATGGAATTAGATGCCCAGAGTAGCTCTTCCAATGATGCAACTGTTGATGCTTCACAGAAAATAAATAGTGATACAGTAAATGGTCAGACTCGCCCGGTGTCATTATCGAAGATGAAAACCAAGTGGGAATTCTCAACAAATGTTACCTTGGCATTGTCGAGATTCACAGGAAATGTGAGTAGAAATCTAAACGACGACCCCTATTTGATTATGGTTCGTAAAGTCGATCTCGATCAAGGTGCCGCATGGCGTATGGGTTTGAATGGTTTTCGCACAAGTTCACAATCGAATTTTCCAGACAGGGTGAGTTCAGAGAACTGGGCTTCCTTGGTTTTAGGTCGTGAGTGGCGCACAGAATTGCAGCAAGGCGCTTTTATTTATGGAGGTATCGATTCCCGCGGAATATTTCGTCAATCACATAGTGAGGCAACCCAATTTAATGATTTAGGCAACCCAATCACTTCAATTACTGACGCTACGGAGTACGGAGGAAGTGTTGGAGGGATTTGTGGGTTTGGATGGAGATTTCAAGATCGAATAGCAATCTATACAGAAGCGTTATTGAATGCTCAGTATACTAGGACTGACCGAACTTTTTCTGTGAACGGATCCATTACCACATTAGAGAATAAGAACAATTTAAAAATTGTACCCATGGTTCCCATTGCTTTGTTTTTGACAATTAAATTTTAATTCAATGGCAATCAGGAAATACATAATAATAGTATTTATAGGGTCGTTGAATGTTCTCAGTGCGCAATATGAGGGAATGTCAGCAACGCCGAAGGACTCGGTGAAACCAGCTGTGAGTCCAACACCGGCAGCTGTCCCAACGGTAAGGGTAATAACACCAACTCCTAGCCCACCGAAAAATGCGTATGAGAATTTTAACAATACAAGTCTAAGTAGGCCTGCCACAAAGCAAACATATTTAGGCTTTAACACGAGTTTTTTATTGGGTCAGATTTTACCATTCAACGCCATCCCACTGCAACAAAACATGTATGCGTTAAGCTACCGTTCTTATCGAAGAAATTCTGGATATCGTGTGAATGTGGGTTTTGATGTTGATGGAGGGGATGATATTAACTGGTTTGGCGGTCGATTAGATTATGATACGCGAAGGAGATTGAATGGGAAATGGCATTACTTTTATGGTGGTGGTGTAGGATTGGAAATATTCGATGATCCCAGCAGTGTGAATTTTTTCGGCAACACCGAAGTGAATTTATTGGGTCAGTTACATTGGGGATTTGAATACAGATGTGGGGAATTGGTCTCTTTGAGTATGGAAACCCAGGCGATGTTGTTGCTTGGTACGAATTCAGCTTTGAGATTACGACCACCCACAGTGATTACGGCACATTTCCGTTTGTAATTTAGGGTTTGATGGGTTATTGATATTTAATCACCCAGTTACAACTCGTAAAGGCCCCGATTACGCCATATCCATTGGGAATATTACCAGTCAGTGGTCCAGGCAATTGGGTAATGGATTTTTGCGACCAAAGGTGGGCTGCTCTAGAGTTATAATAATCGTACAAGGGCTTACTGAGATTTTCCAACGTGACACTTACGCGCAAAGTTCTTTCAAGATTATTACTTGGGTTTGGCAGTAAATTGTAGAAATGGAAAGTTGTCAAGACGCCGTTAAATGTCTCATCGCGGAAGAGAATCTCTTGTTCTGTATAATTGTTATAATTGTTCCTAATAAAGGGTAAATCACTCCCATCGATGCGCATAGTTTCCCAATATTCCATGCTATCAATAACGTTGTTGTTTTTGTCGCGGCTGTATTTACGCATTAATCGTTTGGCTTGAATGCGATAATAATTCTGATCGATCGCGCTGTCTTGAAATTGAATTTTAAACCCTTGTGTAATTCCTATTCCGGCAATGGGCTCTGTGAGCGTGTCGGTTTTGGTGAATACAATATTTGATGGGATAATTTGCCTTAACGTGAAGGAATCTGTGATAGAATGATATTTGATGACGGCTGTATCGCGTGCTTTGAGTTTCGGAATGGAGTTAGAGTATATTCCGGCACTCTTCATATTCAGAGCGGCGGGCAAGTAGGAGTTGATTCCAATGGTAATAGAGGCGTTGGTTTCAGGTTCAAATGGATTTAAAATCCCTACAACTTTGCTACAATTGGCAACAATCGATGAATCGGGTTGAAGGAACATATGAATCACGGGGCCGTTTGCGATTTCGGCAGATTTGGGCAGTGGAATTTCGCGACTACAACCCAGAATTAGAAAGAGGGGAGCGACAATAAGCCAAGGCTGGAATGGTTTACGGGAATAAGTTCCCTCTTCCAAACGCTTCTTGAAGCGATAATTATCACAGCATTCGATATGTTTCTGTCCAATCAAAACGTAATCTGATAATTTAAGTGTGGAATAATTGGCAGTAAACTCAATTGAAAAAGGCTTCTATTTCCTTGGGGGTTATACGCCACGGTGATAAAGAATGGATTCTGACGGTTATAGCAATTATAGATGCCGAATGACCAAGTTTGTAGGTATGTTTTATTCTTTATGATGTACTGTGCAGAAAGGTCCAATCTGTGATTGGCTCTAGCCCTAGCATTGTTGCGGTCACCGTAAATGTAAATCTCGGCATAGGGATCTGTGGCCGTTGGTGAAGGATAAATCCCCTGCGGTAAGGTATATGCAAATCCTGTGTTAAATGTCCAAGTGCCGCTAAGGGTGAACTTCTTTGAAAATTGATAAATCCCAACCAGGTTAAAATTGTGTCGTCTATCGTATCGAGATGGAAAGACCCTTCCATTATTGATTTGGGCAAATTGTCGGGTATTATACATCAAGGTATAGCTCGCCCAACCGGTAAGTTTGCCGGAGGTTTTTTCGATCAGTAATTCCATTCCTTTTGCCTCTCCGTTACCTTGTGTAACCATTTGCTCCCAATTCACGGCGGATGTGGCATAAACAGCATTCTCTTTGTATTCGAGTAGGTTATAGAATTTCTTGTAAAAAATTTCGGAACTCAGTTGGTAATTCTTTCCAGCCCGAGTCATTCCAATGGCGGACTGACGTGCTTTTGAAGGTTCAAGACCGGCCACCGAGGGCACCCATAAATCGCTAGGAAGTCCCATTGCCAGATTATTCAATTGGTGAAAGAATTGAATATTTTGCGAGGCGGAGGCTTTCATCCAAGTCCGATGGTTGATTTTGTAGCGATAATTAAATCTTGGCTCTGGTCTTACATAGAACTGTTTCTCACCCAAACCAAAATAGGTCACTCTAACACCTAGGTCAAGATAGCCGAATTTGGGGTGGTGGTATTCGATTTGACCGTGGCTGTAAATTTCTGGCGTAACTACCTTTTTGTCGTTGTATTTATAGGACCTTTTCACACTATCAATTTGGGTGTAAAGAGCTCTGTCGCCCGGCGTAAAAGTATGTTGCGTATAGCCACCACCCAACTTTACGCCAAGGAATTTATTGACTTGAATATCGACTTTTGCACTGGCATCGATGTCCTTTAAGCCGTTCGTTAAATTGTACGAAGTGTAGTCATCCACCTTTTTTATGGTGTCGCTTCGATAGTTAATTTTGAGCTGAAAGTCGTTGTATTGATTGAAATCGTATTGGCTGATATGTGTTTTTGCGGTGAAGCGGGTTTTTTTATTGGGCATATATTGCCAGCGTAAACTTGCAATCTGATTGCCCCAACCATTGCTTTGTTCTCTCTTTTGTGAGTAGTCTTTTTCTGAATTAACTACCCGATTTCTTTCGATAAAAGAGGCTTTGTCGCCACCCGCGTAATAGGTAAATGAAAGACTGCTTTTTTCACTAAAGCGATGGTTTAGTTTTGCATTGATATCGTAAAAATTATAAAGATTAATGTTATTGCTGTCCTTGAAAATCGCCTGAACTATGGGTTGTGTGAGATAATCAAAATTGGACCGTCTAACCGCAAGGGCAATCGTAGTCCTATTTTTCCAGATGGGGCCTTGGAATAAGATTTTATTTGTAAGCAAACCGAGGGATACATTGCCTTGCCATTGGTTTTCGTTTCCATCGATGCTTTGTACGGTGATTACGCTGCTTAATCTGCCGCCATATTCAGCATTAAAGCTACCGCGATTCATTTGTGCACTTTTAACAATATCGCTATTGAAAGTACTGAACATACCATACAAATGGTAAGCGTTAAATACTGGTACCTCATCTAGCATCACCAAGTTTTGGTCGGCCGCACCACCTCTCACATACATGCCTAGCATACCTTCCGAACCTGTTACAACGCCGGGATTGAGGCTAAGAGATCGCAAAACATCAGCCTCGCCTAGCAAAGAAGGCATCTTGTTTAATTTGGCGGCGGAAATATAAAATTGGTCCGACATGCCCATCTTCACACCGGGTTTTGATATGTCGTTTTTTGCTGAAATAAACGTAGTTTCAATCCTTTCCAATTGTGGCAGTAATTGTATATTCAAGAAATAATCACGTTGGTAATACAGTGTATCGAAATAGGTTTGAAAACCAGGGTAGGTTACAACGAGTAAAAGGGAGTCTAAATTAGATTTGGGGGAAGCACTATTGAATTTTCTTCGGTATGGTCGGACGGGAATTTTGAAAACCCCAAATTCATCAGTCTGTTGAAAGGCGTTGAGTTGGGGAAGATAAACGGAAGCTTTCACCAGGCGTTCACCGGTGCCAGATTGTGAAATTCTTCCGGCGATGATATTGCTTTTATTTACACGGAGCGTATCGGACGATGGGTGATTTGAATGCGACCATTTTGTAATCACCAAGATATTTCCGGGATTGATGGTGTATTCAAGTCCTTGTTGATGCAAAATATCGCGGATGGCTTTTTTTGCTTGGGTATTGGTGATATGTACCGAAAAGGATTTTTTCTTGGGTAGAATGTTTGATTGATAGGCAAAACGGATTTCGGTCTGTTGGGAAATTTGGTTCAGTATGTCCAAGAAATCGCCCCCATCATAATTAACAGTGATTCGTTTGGTTAGTGATTCGGACTGCGCACGCAAGTGTATCGGCAACGAAGCCAAAAGGAATAAGCACCATATAAAAAGGCGACGAATCAAGGCAAAATTTAATTTTGGTCGGCGTACTTAAATACTTTTTGCAAAAGTTCCGATGTGCGATTGATAGGGTCTTTTCTGATGGCATTTTCTTGAATTTCAATTTCTTTGAAAAGTGCAGACATCGCTTTTTCGGTAACGTAAAGTTCAAGGTTCGGGTTTACATCTTGGGTTAAACCGAGGAGTTTTTTATTCTTATTGACAGTATTTACGATGGGCGTCCAATGATTATAAATTGCTACTGACTCCAAAGCTGATTTGATTTCAGGTTGGAAAGCTTGGCCTAATTGAGTGGTAGTATTGGCTTGGAGGTATTGGGTTGCAGCACCTTGACCGCCGGTAAGAATTTTCATGGCATCCATAAAACCCATATTTGTAATTGCATTGGTAAAAATGGGAAGGGCTTTAGACATTGCCTTTTCGGCACCAGCATTCATAGCATCAATGGTTTTGTCCAATTCTTTGCCAATGGCGGCATTGAGAAGGACGTTGTTTCGGATTTTTTGTTCGAGGTTACGGATTTCTTCCGGCAAAAGAATTTTATAGGCTATGTTTTGAGCAAATCCGCCTGGCTTCATGAGTCCTTCGGTGCCTTTAGCGACGCCCTTTTTGAGTGCTTCTTTTAGTCCAAGGCCTGCTTCATCTTGAGATAGGGGTTTTGGTGTTGCTAATTTGGCGTTGATATCCGACAAATTGGCGGGTACGTTGATGGGTGGCATAGATACGTTGCACCCTGAAATAACTGTTAAGACGAGGGTTGCAGCAATGAATTTTAATGAATGCATTCTTCAAAGATAGCGTGTAGAAGGGATTATCTTTTCTAGTTTTCGGCGAGTGAAATAAAGAATTCGATGTTGAATTTTGGAGTAAGGAACACATCTTTGTATTATGGAAAAGATTTATCGGAGTGGGTTGATGTTTTTGATGGTCGCTTTATTTTCTTGTGGAACGGGCGAGGCTCAGAAATCGGTGTCGTTGGGACCTCAAGAATTCGAGAAACAGTTGGCTACGGAGGGTGAGAGGATTTTATTGGATGTGAGAACGCCGGGGGAGTTTGGGGAGCGACATTTGGCGGGTGCTTTGAATATTGATTATAATGGAGCGGATTTTGATGCTCGGATTGAAAAATTGGACAAGACGCAGTCGGTATATGTGTATTGTTTGAGCGGCGGCCGCAGCGCGGCCGCCGCTCAAACTCTAACCGACATGGGCTTCACCAAGGTCTATGAAATGAAGGGGGGGATTAGTCGTTGGATTGCCGAAAATCATCCCGTAGAGGCCGAAAATTACAACCCCAACAAGGGGATGGCTTTGCCAGAATTGCAATCTATGATACGAGCGGCGCAAGATTCTGTTGTCCTAGTTGATTTCAATGCCGCTTGGTGTGCACCTTGCAAAAAGATGAAAGCATTTATGCCAAATTTGATTAAAGATTGTGGCGGAAAATTGAAAGTGATCTATGTAGATTACGACAACAATCCTCAGTTGGTTTCGGCCATGAAAGTGGCTTCGATACCGGCCCTAATGCTATTTCAAAATGGGATCGAAATGAAACGATATGCGGGTTTTGTGCCACAGGAAGATTTAAAAGTGGCGATTTCAACCCTATTGAAACCTTAAAATTGGTTGTAAAGTACCATCTTTGAAACTTAGAATAAAATAATCCATCATGTACGAATTTCACGGGAACAAACAACGCTATTTTGATATGACTCATCAGGTAACGGTGGGGCATATTATACCTTTTCTACAGAGCAATTGGTCGTTTCCTGCCGATATGACCGTTTTGGAAATTGGCTGCGGTGAGGCTGGTGTTTTAAAGGCTTTTACCGACATGGGTTATAGGTGTACTGGTATCGAATTAGAAGAAAATCGATTGGAATTTGCCCGAGAATTCATGAAATCAGAGTTAGAAACTGGGGCTGTCCAATTTTTGAATAAGGACATTTACGATGTAATTCCTGAAACAGATTTGGGGACGCGTTTTGATTTGATCGTTCTCAAAGATGTGATTGAGCATATCCCTGATCAGGCTAGGTTTATGCCACAATTGGAGAGATTTTTAAAGCCCGGAGGGAAGGTATTTTTTGCATTTCCACCCTGGCAGATGCCTTATGGCGGTCACCAGCAGGTTTTGCCTCAAAAATGGGCTTCTAAATTGCCTTACTACCATTTGTTACCGGGGAAATTGTATCCATTGATGCTGAGAATGTTGGGTGTAAAGCCAAATGGAATCAAAACTATGGAGGAAATTAGAAGTACAGGGATTTCAATTGAGCGTTTTTTGAAAATTTGTAAGTCTTGCGAATTGTCGGTTTGCGGCAAGAAATTCTATTTATTCAATCCCATTTATCAATACAAATTTGGCATCAAGCCAAGGACGCAAAACGTTGTATTTGCTAGCATTCCATGGTTAAGGAATTATATTACCATGGGTGTTTATTACTTGGTGGAGAAGGCAAAGTAAGATTAAAAAACAAGGATTTTTTGATTTTTCAACCCGAGCAAGTAGCCTAACTTTAGGAAAACCAATGTTTACGGCTTAAATTTGCTAGTAAACGGCATACATGAAACGCTTTAAAACAACTTTGGTCATCTTGATTGCTTTGGGATCTTTTGCTAATGCATCAGCCCAAGCAAAAAAAAGATTTAAAGGAAAACCCATTGAAGCGGGTATCACCTTTGGTGGCTCCAATTACATGGGCGATTTGTCCAAAGGTGTTGCAACGAACGAAACGCACTTGATGGGTGGCCTTATTTGTAGGTTTAACTACAATGATTTTATTACCCTACGTGGAAATGCAGTATTTGGTCAAATCAGTGGTAATGATCAAAATTTTAAGAGCGAAATTGCTTTTCAGCATTTGGACCAAGCTGGCAATCCGTTGGATATCACACGCGGACAACGCAATTTGAATTTTAAGAGCAATCTGGTTGAATTTTCTGCGATCGGCGAATGGAATATTTTGGGATTCGGAGAAACTACGCGGGCAACGCCAGCCACGCCATTTTTATTTGCTGGAATTGGTGTTTTTAAGTTCAATCCTCGCACACAATTCAATTACATGCCAGGCATGATTGATGCACAGGGACAGGCTCTACATAACGTGCAGTTGGAGCAGTACGATAAAGAATGGATTGAATTACAAACCTTAGGTACAGAAGGTCAGGGAACTACAAAATACAATGATCGCAAGCGTTATAATCTTACCCAAGTTTCAATTCCTTTGGGCATAGGGTATAAGCAGCAAGTGGACGAATTTTGGGCTTGGGGTATTGAACTTGGAGCGAGAAAAACATTCACTGATTATTTAGACGACGTTAGTTTAGATTATGTTGATGATCAAATTGTAGGGGGTGCCAATGGCTTTTTGTCGGCGGCTTTGAAAGATAGAAGTTCAGAGCAAATAGATCCATCAACTGGTTTACCATATGAAAGATTTTACATGGGTAATCCGAGGGGTTCAACCAAGGGTGCCGATTGGTATATGTTTTTGAACGTCACCATTACCCGCAAAATCATAGGTGGCAAAACCGTTTGTTTCTCATTTTAACTTTGAAAAAACTCGTAGGGGTTATTCTTTCCATTGCGATGGCTTTTTCGCCGTCTCTGCTTGATGCTCAGAAGTATTTTTCTGGACATAATGAATGGGGATTTTCCACAGGGTTAAGCAATTACTACGGTGACTTTAGCAACGGTTTAAATACAAAGCACTTTAAACCATCGGGTGCAATTTATCAGAAGTATAATTTTAGCAGCTATTTTGCCCTGAGAAATCAGATTTCCTATTTGGAAATTGAGGGAACTTCAGCCGATATCAAGGGACTTGTTTTCCAAAATTTGAATTTCCAATCAAAAATCTATGAAGCCAGTAGTATGGTGGAATTTAATTTTCATCCCTTCGGTATGAACATTAACGATGGGGTTGCAACGCCGTATTTTTTGTTGGGTCTATCGGGGTTTTGGTTTGATCCATATCGACTTGACAAAGAGGAGGTCAATTTAAGAAATATGCGCACCGAACAGCAAAAACGTTCATATAGTCGGCTGCAACCGGGTATTCCTATCGGTTTTGGTGTAAAGTCAAGGGCGAGCAATCGCAAAAATTCTGGGGGATGGATAGTGGGCGCGGAGGTGATATTTAGAAAAACATTCACGGATTATTTGGATGATACCCGGAAATCGTATGGTGATTTCAAGACAATTTCTGAACAACAAGGAATTGGTAGCGCTGAATATTCGCAGGCTCAGGTGCTAACTGGAGGGGGTAAATTGGCTCAAGGAACGATGCGCGGCGATACGCATTTGAAGGATTGGTATTATTTTATGGGTTTAACCTTCGCTTATAGGTTTACTCCACAAGTTTGTAGGTAAATTTGCAGTTCTGTGAGTGATCTTTTAACCCAATATCAAATAAACCCAGATCGTGTCCCTCAGCACGTTGCTATCATCATGGATGGGAACGGCAGATGGGCAAAGCAGAAAGGCCATATGCGTATTTTTGGGCATAGGCAAGGTGTTAAAGCCGTCCGTGCAGCCATTGAATCTGCTGCGGAATTAGGGGTTAAGTATCTCACCCTGTATGCCTTTTCTACCGAAAATTGGACAAGGCCAGAGCAAGAAGTGAACGCACTGATGGAATTGTTGGTAGACACAATAGAGTCGGAGTTGCCAACACTAATGAAGAATAATATCAAATTGGCCACAATCGGCGATTTGGGGAAATTGCCAAAGAAATGTCAAGCACAATTGGATAAAACCAAAGCGAAAACAGAAGCTAACAATGCTCTTACCTTGGTTTTGGCATTGAGTTATAGTGGAAGGTGGGATATTATTGAGGCTGTCAAGAGAATCGCTACCGATGTAAATGAGGGGAAATTGTCGCCAGAGAATATCAATGACGGAATATTAGATAAGGCATTGAGTACATCTTGTTTTCCCAACCCAGATTTATTGGTTCGGACCAGTGGTGAGCAAAGAATCAGTAATTTTTTGTTGTGGGAGTTGGCGTACAGTGAATTGTATTTTACTCCGGTTTTGTGGCCTGACTTTACAAAAGACGACTTTTATAAGGCAATCGTCGAATATCAAGGCAGAGAACGCCGTTTTGGAAAAACTAGTGAGCAAATTGCGTAACAATTGAAAAAGGTATTTATCATAGCATTGGCCTGTTGGCTTGCGAATGGCTTATTGGGTCAAACAGCAGATAGTTTTTATCGCAATGCACCGGTGATTAGTTATGATTTTATTGAGCCAACGATCTATAAAATTCGGAACGTAGTAGCATACGAAGTCAATAATAAGCCTTTTTCAAGATCCAATACAATTTTTGCGACGGGTCTAGCGGTGGGTCAAGAAATTAGAATACCCGGTCCTGAAATCAGAAACGCCATTCAGAAAATTTGGGAACTCGAGTATTTTAGTGATGTCCAAGTGTTTTTTCAAACAGCAGACGACGGTACGGTTGTGGTTCAATTTAGGGTAGAGGAACAGCCACGTTTGGCAGGTCACCGTTTTATGAACTTTAGCAACTCAAATGCAAAGACTTTAAAGGATGAAGTGGGATTGAAACAGGGGATGTACATTACCCCTGATTTAATAAATCAAAGCAAAGCAAAAATTATCTCTTATTACAATGACAAAGGTTATTATAATGCAAAGGTTGAGGTTTTAAGAAGACAAGGTTTTAAGAAAGGTGCCAACGATAGTATTATCGTTTTGCCGGGATACGAGAACTTTGATTTTGACGTGAAACCTGGCCTAAAAGTTAAGGTAGAAAGGATTGAATTCACAGGCAATGAGAAGATGACAGATGAAGATTTGATCTATCAAATTAAAGATCTCAAGCCATTGTATCGCAAGTTTAAATTTTGGACATCATCAAAATATATTGATTCAAAGTTTGAAGAGGAGAGGGCTCGCATCATCAAGTATTATTTGGCAAAGGGTTACAGGGATGCTAGGATTATTTACGACAGTGTTCAATTGATTTCTGAGAATCGTCTCGTACTTCACATCCATCTGTATGAAGGAAGTCAGTACCGATTTGGAAAAATTTCGTGGAAGGGCAATTTAAAATATCGCACAGGCTTGCTTGATACGATGTTGTCTATCAAAAAGGGTGATTTATTTAATCAGACCTTACTCAATGAGAAGCTGAGTGCCAATTTAAATGGATACGATATTTCAAGTCTGTATATGGATGATGGATATTTATCGTTTCAAATCCAACCTATGGAAGTGGGTGTGAACGGAGACAGCATCGACATTGATATCATGATAAGTGAGGGGTTACGGGCTACGATTGGCAAGGTGTATTGGAAAGGGAATACCAAGACATCAGATCGCGTAATTCAGCGTGAGGTGAGAACTAAGCCGGGCGATGTTTTTTCTAGAAGTGATATTCAACGTACGATGAGAGATTTGGGTGCTTTGGGACTTTTTGATCCTGCCCAAATGAATGTGAATCCCAAGACAAATCCTAGTGATGGTACCGTTGACATAGAATATATTTTGGCAGAAAAGCCATCGGATCAGATTGAGTTGAGCGGTGGATATGGAGGAAACGGTTACAGTAGAACGCCAACGTTGATTGGAACTGCGGGTATTATGTTGAACAATTTTAGTCGTCGGAAATTATTCAGTCCGGAGACTTGGAGTCCAGTTCCAACGGGCGATGGACAGAAATTGAGTTTGCGTGCTCAGAGTAACGGAGCCAATTATCAGGGGTATACTTTCTCGTTTTCTGAGCCTTGGTTTGGAGGAAAGAAGCCTAACAATTTGAGTGTGATGATGAATCATACAGTGAATAGTTTTGATTATCGCTTGAAAACAGATCCATTGCATCAATCATTGACGTCAACGACGTATATGGTAAACTTTGGAAAACGGTTGAAATGGCCCGATGATTTTTTCAATATTTCCTTATCTATGAGTTTTCAGAAGTACAGCATGAAAAACATGGATGGTGGTTTTTATGGATTCCCTAAGGGCTTTAACGGAATATCGTACAACCCTTCGAGCACATTTGAAATTACCCGTAACTCTTTGAGCGATTTCACCTATCCAATGTCGGGCAGTAAGTTCATGTTCTCTACTCAGGCCACACCTCCAATGTCGTTAATGAATGGCAAGGATTACAGCAAAATGAGTTTGAATGAGCGCTATAAATGGGCGGAATTCTACAAGTGCAAATTGGATGTAGAATGGTATACGCCGGTTTATAAGAAATTGGTTGTCATGGCCAAAGCGAGAATGGGATTTTTGGGGGCGTACAATCCTAAATTGGGATTGACATTCTTTGAGCGTTTTCAGGTGGGTGGTGCTGGAGTATTTGGTTTTAATATTGCGGCCACAGAGATTATTTCTCAGCGCGGATACGACAACTATACGATTTCTCAAACGGCGATGGGTGCCCAGGCGGGTGCTCCGATTTTTAATAAATTCACTGTTGAATTGAGGCAGGCGATTACGAACAGTCAAACGGCTACCGTGTATGTATTAGCCTTTGCCGAAGCAGGCGATGCTTGGTCGAGCATGAGTAAATACAACCCGTTCCAACTAAAGCGTGCGGCAGGTGTTGGCGTTCGATTGTTTATGCCAATGTTTGGTTTGATAGGCTTAGACTGGGCCTATGGATTTGATTATAAGCAAGTTCCGGCGAGTGGTAAGGCCGCTCAGGTACACTTCTTTATCGGTCAGCAGTTTTAATCTGCGCAGAATCACAGATCAAATTTGATCCCTTGAGCGAGTGGCAGTGTTTTGCCGTAATTGATGGTATTCGTTTGACGGCGCATGTAGGCTTTCCAAGCATCAGAGCCACTTTCGCGACCGCCGCCGGTTTCCTTTTCTCCACCAAATGCACCACCGATTTCGGCGCCAGAAGTTCCAATATTGACATTGGCAATTCCGCAATCGGATCCCCATGCACTTAGGAACTGTTCCGCATCTTGCAAGTTATTGGTGAATATCGCACTCGACAGTCCTTGTCGTACCCCATTTTGCAACGCAATTGCCTCGTCCAAGGTATCGTACTGCATCAAATAAAGAATGGGAGCGAAGGTTTCGTGTTGAACAATTTCGAAGTGATTTTGGGCTTCGCAAAGGGTTGGTTTTACATAGCAACCGCTTGCATATTGGTCGCCTGATAATACTTCAGCACCGTAAAGGACTTTACCACCTTCGGATTTTAGCTTTTCGATGGATTCCAGATAGGCGTTTACTGCATCCTGGTCGATGAGGGGCCCAACATGATTGTTTTCATCGAGGGGATCTCCGATGCGCAGCTGACCATATGCGCGAATCAATTTTTCTTTTACATCTTGATAGATGCTGCTATGGATGATAAGTCGTCTTGTGGTTGTGCAACGCTGACCGGCTGTGCCAACGGCACCAAACACGATGGCAACCATGGCCATTTCTAGGTTGGCTTCGGGAGTTAGGATGATGGCGTTGTTTCCACCGAGTTCGAGGATTGATTTTCCGAGGCGTTTTCCAACGACTTCAGCGACGCGTTTTCCCATTCGGGTGCTACCGGTAGCGCTGATGAGGGGAATTCGTTCGTCGTGACTCATAGCTTCACCAATTTCTTTATCGCCTTGTACGAGGCAGAAAATCCCTTCGGGGAGGTCGTTTGCTTTGAGTACAGACTGAAGAATATTTTGAACGGCTGCGCCGCTGGCTGGAGTTTTTTCTGAGGGTTTCCAGATGCAGACGTTACCGCAGATGGCGGCAAGCATGGCGTTCCATGACCATACGGCCACGGGGAAGTTGAAAGCGCTTACGATGCCGACAATGCCCAATGGATGCCATTGTTCGTACATTCTGTGATTGGGTCGTTCCGAGTGCATGGTTAAACCATGGAGCTGACGGCTGAGTCCGACTGCAAAATCGCAGATATCGATCATTTCTTGGACTTCACCGAGGCCTTCTTGGAGGCTTTTACCCATTTCATAGCTTACAAGTGCACCGAGATTTGCTTTGTTTGCACGGAGGGCGTCGCCGATTTGGCGGACGATTTCCCCGCGCTTTGGCGCG
>CANHXF010000004.1 GCA_947464515.1 Flavobacteriales bacterium | reverse complement strand
TGGCGGAAGGATCGTTCATTTGCCATTGAGGCAGGTGTGTTTAGCAGCGCGGTGAAGAACTTGTTGTTGGACCAGCCGGGTACTTTGAATGGTGAGGATTCTTTGCTGTATGATGGAAGGATGACGCCCGTTTATCAATTGAAGAATGTGGCGCTTGGAGAGATCTCGGGGATGTATTTGAATGCGAAGGTTCGATTGGTGAAGGAGTTATGGTTTTCAGGATCATTGACACAGACCCAGGGTATTTATCGATTGAATGAAGTGGCGGATGAACAGCCGCTGGATCACATTCCTCCAGTTTACGGTCAGGCCGCATTGCGCTGGAATGGCCAGGGTTGGTTTGTTGAAGGACAGTGTTTGTTTAATGGCAAAAAGAAGGCTGAGGATTATTCGAGCAGTGGGGAGGATAACCAGGACAAGCAGCCAGTAGGTTTGGCAGATATCAATGGCGATGGCAAGCCTGATGGTTTCAATCCTGCATGGCAGTGTTGGAATTTGCGCGGGGGTTATCAGCATAAGTCGGGTTTGACGGCAAATTTGGCAATTGAGAATTTGTTGGATTTGCATTACCGGTATTTTGCCAGTGGTATGAGCGCGAGCGGACGCAGTGTGAATTTGAGTTTGGCGTACCAATTTTAATTCCTGTTTTCAGGGATTTGCATCTTTGCAAAGTCTGAATATACCTTTACGTTGGCCGGAATTGAACTCCTTTCGGCCGGAATTGACATCGTTGTCGGCCTGAATCGACATCTATATCAGCGGGAATCAGGGCATAGAAAATTGAAAGGGAGGGCGGCCGCCGGCCGCCCTCCCTTTTTTCTTGGCGACGTCCACGGAGGTTTTGTATCTTTGCAGTTACTTATGGGAAGGATTTTTGAAAAACGAAAGCATACCATGTTTGCTCGCTTCGATCGCATGGCAAAGCAATTTACCCGCATCGGGAAAGAAATTGCCATCGCAGTAAAGCAAAGTGGACCCAATCCGGAAAATAATGCCAAGTTGCGCACAGTAATGCAAAACGCGAAGTCGGTCAATATGCCGAAAGATCGCGTAGATGCTGCCATCAAACGTGCAAGCTCAAAAGGAGATTCAGAAAATTACGAAGAAGTTCGCTTCGAAGGATATGCACCTCACGGCGTGGGTGTTTTGGTTGAAACAGCAACGGATAACAACACGAGAACTGTAGCCAACGTACGCATGCATTTCAACAAAGGCGGCGGAGCGATGGGCAAAACAGGTTCGCTAGATTTTATCTTTACCCGTAAAGGCGTGTTTAAAATCGAAAAATCGAAACTGGGTAGTCGCGACCTAGATGAATTCGAATTTGAATTGATCGATTTTGGTTTAGACGAGGTTGCTTTCGATGAAGAAATGGTATACGTTTACACCGATTTTACTGACTTCGGTACGATGCAAAAAGCCCTTGAAGATATTGGCATCGAATACAATACCGCCGAATTGCAATATGTCCCCAATACCTATGTGGATTTAACAGAGGAACAAGCAAAAGAAGTCTTGGATCTAGTGGATCGCCTAGAGGGTGACGACGACGTGCAGAACGTGTATCACAATTTGAGGTAATTACTTAGGGCAAGTTTGGCACTGAATCACCTTTGCATCAAACACGGCTTTGATGGGGATGTTGCGTTCTGGTGAAACTGGGTCGTTACAAACAATCCAAATGTTGTAATTGGCATTTCCCTTCTTTAATACGGTATCAAAGAAAACGCGGATTGGCATTTCCTCGCCGGGGGCTAAGGTCTTTTTATCAAACTTCAAAGTGATACAACCGCAGTCCTGCGTGATGTCGTGGATTTTTAATTCTGTCTTCCCCGTATTTTTGAGATGGATGTCGGTGAATAGTAGGTCGCCCGCCTCTTTTTTTCCCCAGTTAATCTCTTTGACATCGACTTCTAATTTGGGTTGCTTTGCTAATTGTTTGGCATTCATCTTAGGGAAATACTGTCGACGTACATAGTTTACAACAATACTATTAAAAAGAGCCGCGGGGTTATCGGTGGTGTAGGGCAGTTCAATGGCACCAAAGCCAAAGTGTGTGATTTTTGTTCCATCGATTTTGATTTTAAATGTTCCAATTTCATTTGGCTCAAGGGCGGTGGGGTAGCTTAGTATTTTAATAAATGCAGGAATTTGCGATGGGTTAATGGGATCAAAATTGGCGGTATAGGGCGTTTCGTTGGTGATGCGGATGGTTTGCGAGTCCTGCTGATTGTCGAATAGCTCCAAAAAAGAAAAACTAGGGGCACTGAACGATATTTTGCCCATATCGGGTATCACGGCAGCGTTTGGGTCGATTCGTGGCTTTAAAACCTCTCCCTCGATATCTAGGTGAACAAGCGAAGCGGTTACGGCATCGGAATAAACGGTGATTGATTTCTGAAACGACCCGATACGATTGTTTGTTTCGAATCTCGCTTCGATGAAGCCTTTTCCTCCTGGAGGGATAGAATCACGGGTCCAATCGGGGGTGGTGCAACCGCAAGAAGTATGGACTTGTTGAATATGTAGCGGAGTGACACCGATATTGGTAAATGGAAACCGGTGGATGGCGTAGTGAATTGATTCTTCAATCTTGCCAAAATCATGTTTTGTATGGTCGAATTGGATCTCCGGACCTTTCTTAATTGGTGTTGGATTTTGGGCGCCAATTTGGGTGCAAAAAAGTAGCGTTGGAATGAAAATGCGGAAGAATTTTGTGCTCATTGGAGGTTTAGAATGTGTTTTAAGTTGTCAAAAGTAGTGCCAAAATGGGAGACGTTGAAAAAAAGATGAAAGTTGCCCGATGGTTCATTGAATTCAGCGTTTTAGGGCGGTGCAACCCTTAGAATGGCCCAAATTTGAAGGATATTTGGGTTTCTTTTGAATTCAGTGCTATATTTTTTTGACATGGTCTTGATTTTGACAAATAATAGGCGTAATTTTGCCGTCCTTTTTGGGAAAAATATGCCAACAATTCAACAGCTAATTAGAAAGGGACGGCAGGAAACTGTTTGGAAGAGCAAGTCACCTGCACTTGATTCTTGTCCACAGCGCAGAGGTGTTTGTACCCGCGTATACACAACTACACCAAAGAAGCCGAATTCGGCTCTTCGTAAGGTAGCTCGTGTACGTTTGTCGAACGGAAAAGAAGTGAACGCCTACATTCCAGGTGAAGGCCATAACTTGCAAGAGCACAGTATCGTATTGGTACGTGGCGGCAGGGTGAAGGATTTGCCGGGTGTACGTTATCACATCGTACGTGGAGCATTGGATACTGCCGGAGTAGAAGGCCGTAACCAGCGCAGAAGTAAGTATGGCACAAAGAAACCAAAGGCTAAGAAATAATCACAATCAGTTATGAGAAAGGCGCGCGCTAAAAAACGCATATTGTTACCCGATCCTAAGTTCAACGACGTAGTAGTTACTCGTTTTGTGAACGGGATGATGTATGATGGTAAGAAATCATTGGCATACAACATTTTTTATTCAGCATTGGACTTGGTAGAAGCCAAAGCCACAGAGGAGCCAGGTATTGAGACCTTCCGCAAAGCGTTGAACAACGTAATGCCTACGGTTGAGGTAAAGGCACGTCGTGTTGGTGGTTCTACTTTCCAGATCCCTACAGAAGTTCAACCCCGCCGTCGTATGGCAGTTGGGATGAAGTGGATGATCGGATATGCTCGCAAGCGCAACGAAAAATCAATGGCTGAGAAATTGGCTGGTGAAATTTTGGCCGCTTCACGGAACGAAGGTTCTGCGGTGAAGAAGAAAGAAGATACACACAAAATGGCTGAAGCCAACAAAGCTTTCGCTCACTTTAGAGTTTAATAAGAGAAATCAAAAAGCATGTCACGCGATTTATCGTTTACAAGAAACATTGGTATTGCAGCCCACATTGATGCGGGTAAGACAACTACTACGGAGCGTATTCTTTACTATGCTGGTGTAAACCACAAGATTGGTGAAGTACACGACGGAGCGGCTACCATGGACTGGATGGCTCAAGAGCAGGAGCGTGGTATTACCATTACTTCAGCGGCTACCACAGTTTTCTGGAAATACTTAGATAACAATTATCACATTAATATCATCGATACTCCAGGTCACGTAGATTTTACCGTTGAGGTGAATCGTTCTTTGCGTGTATTGGATGGTTTGGTGTTCTTGTTTAGTTCAGTTGATGGTGTTGAGCCTCAATCTGAGACAAACTGGCGTTTGGCTAATAACTACAACGTTGCTCGTATCGGATTCGTTAACAAAATGGATCGTGCCGGTGCGGATTTCTTAAATGTAGTAACACAAGTAAAAACGATGTTGGGTAGTAACGCAATTCCATTGCAGTTGCCCATCGGTGCTGAAGACAATTTCATTGGGGTTGTTGATTTGATCAACTTCCGTGGAATGGTATGGAATGATAAGGATCAAGGGATGACCTATGAGACTATCGATATCCCAGCAGATATGTTAGAGGAAGCGACAATGTGGAGAGAGAAGTTGTTGGAAGCTGTATCTGAGTATGATGATACATTGATGGAGAAATTCTTCGAAGATCCAACTTCAATTACTGAAAGAGAAATTTTGAATGCATTGCGTCCGGCCGTTATCGACATGAAAATTGTTCCGATGATGTGTGGATCTGCGTTTAAGAATAAGGGTGTACAAACGATGTTGGATATGGTGATGGAATTGATGCCGTCTCCAATCGACAAAGGGGGTGCAATCGGAACAAACCCAGACACAGGTGCTGAGTTGATCCGTAAGCCTGATTACAAAGAGCCTTTTGCCGCTTTGGCATTTAAGATTGCAACAGATCCTTATGTAGGTCGTTTGTGTTTCTTGCGTGCATATTCAGGTAAATTAGATGCTGGTTCTTATGTGTTGAACATGCGTACTGGAAACAAAGAGCGTATTTCACGTATCTTCCAAATGCATGCAAACAAGCAGAACCCTATCGATTATTTGGGAGCGGGTGATATTGGTGCTGCAGTAGGTTTCAAAGACATCAAAACTGGTGATACTTTGGTAGCTGAAGGCCATCCAATCGTATTGGAATCAATGGTATTCCCTGAGCCAGTAATTGGTTTGGCTATCGAACCAAAAACTCAAGCAGATTCTGACAAATTGGGCAACGCGTTGTCGAAGTTGGCTGAAGAAGATCCTACATTCCGTGTACATTCAGATCAGGAAACTAGTCAGACCATCATCAGTGGTATGGGTGAATTACATTTGGAAATTATTTTGGATCGTTTGAAGCGTGAATTCAAGGTTGATTGTAACCAAGGTGCGCCTCAAGTAACATATAAAGAAGCAATCACTGCAGAGTATACCCACCGCGAAACATACAAGAAACAAACCGGTGGTCGTGGTAAATTTGCGGATATCCAATTCACTATTGGTCCAGCCGACGATTCATTTGTGGGTGAAGGTCTTCAGTGGGTGAATGATGTAGTGGGTGGTTCTATCCCTCGCGAATTCATTCCTTCAGTAGAAAAAGGTTTCAAGGCAGCCATGTCGAATGGTGTGTTGGCAGGTTATGCAATCGATCGCATGAAGGTACGTTTGTTTGATGGTAGCTTCCACGCGGTGGATTCAGATTCATTGTCGTTTGAAGTTGCAGCGCGCAGCGGTTTCCGTGAAGCAGCCCGTCGTTGTAATCCTGTATTGTTGGAGCCAATCATGAAGTTGGAAGTAGTAACTCCTCACGAAAATAGTGGTGATGTTATGGGTGACTTGAACCGCCGTCGTGGTCAATTAGAAGGTATCGACGAGCGTGCAGGTGCTCAGATTGTTAAGGCAAAAGTGCCATTGAGTGAAATGTTCGGATATGTAACTACATTGAGAACGATCACTTCTGGCCGTGCAACGTCAACTATGGAATTCAGTCACTTTGCTGAAACTCCAAAGAGCATTGCAGATGAAGTATTGAAAAAAGCTAACGCTACGAGTTAATAAATTACAAAATGGTAAGTCAAAAAATCAGAATTAAGCTCAAGTCTTTCGACCACAACCTTATCGACAAATCTGCCGAGAAGATTGTGAAGGCCGTGAAGACCACTGGGGTTGTGGTGAGTGGGCCAGTGCCGCTACCAACACGTAAAAGGATTTTTACAGTGTTGCGTTCACCTCACGTAAACAAAAAAGCTAGGGAGCAGTTTCAATACTGTACATACCAACGCTTGATCGACATTTTCAACGGTTCTACAAAGACTGTTGATGCGTTGATGAAGATTGAGTTGCCTAGTGGTGTTGAAGTTGAAATCAAATTGTAAGGAGGGTAGTAGTTATGAATGGAATTATTGGAAAAAAATTGGGTATGACCAGTATCTTTAACGAAGGCGGCAAGCGTTTGGCTTGTACGGTTGTTGAAGCTGGACCATGCGTAGTTACCCAGGTAAAGACAAAAGATACGGACGGTTACGAAGCGGTTCAATTGTCATGGGGCGAAAAGAAAGACAAGCATACTTCTTCAGCAATGAAGGGTCACTTTACTAAATCAAACACTACGCCTAAGCGTGTAGTAATGGAATTCCGTGATGTTGAAACAGCTCCAGAGTTGGGTTCTATCATCGATGTGAGTTTGTTTGAGGCGGGCGAGTTTGTTAGCGTGGTTGGAAAAGCCAAAGGAAAAGGTTTTCAGGGTGTTGTAAAACGTCATGGTTTCGCGGGTGTGGGTGAAGCAACTCACGGTCAGCACAACCGTTTGCGTGCACCGGGATCTATTGGAGCTTGTTCATTCCCAGGTCGTGTATTCAAAGGAATGCGCATGGCGGGTAGAACAGGCGGACATCGCGTTAAGATCCAGAACTTGGAAGTGTTGAAAATAGATTCAGAAAGGAACCTAATCGTCATTAAAGGTGCGATTCCAGGTTACAATGGTTCAACCGTAATAATTGAGCGTTAATCATGGAAATTAAAGTATTAAACAAGCAAGGGTCTGAGACCGGAAGAACGGTAACGTTGTCTGAGTCTATATTTGGATTGAGTCCAAATGACCACGCCATATATTTGGATGTAAAGCAGTTCTTGGCAAATCAGCGTCAGGGTACACACAAAACCAAAGAGAGAAAAGAAATACACCGTTCTACCAAGAAGATTTTCCGTCAGAAAGGTACAGGAGGTGCACGTCACGGTTCATTGAAAGCAGGTATTTTTGTAGGTGGTGCTCGTATTCACGGTCCCCGTCCACGTGACTACTCTTTCAAGTTGAACAAAAAGTTGAAGCGTTTGGCTCGTTTGTCGGCCCTTTCTTATAAGGCAAGAACAAACAATATCATGATCGTTGAAGATTTTGATATGGCTACGCCAAAGACATCTGAGTTCGCTAACATGTTGAAAGCTTTGAAGGTGACTGGTCGTACATTATTTGTAACGTCTGAGATCCAGAAGAACATCGTATTGAGTGGTCGTAACATTGAAGGAAACACAGTAATGCGTGCTTCAGATATGAACACATACGAAGTGATGAAAGCGGGTCAATTAATTTTAACCGAAAGTTCAATCGCCAAGATTCAGGAGGCAAATACAAAATGATACTTAAGAAGCCGTTGATTACTGAGAAAATGACCGCTATCATGGATAAGCGTGGTCAGTATGGTTTCATCGTTGACCCAAAGTCAAATAAGGATGAAATTAAGAAAGCCATTGAGGAATTCTATGGAGTGGAAGTTGCATCAGTAAACACCATGATCCAGCGGGGGAAGTCGCGTCGTAACAGACGCACAGGCCAAATCTCCGGTTATACTGCAAAGTATAAGAAGGCCATTGTCACATTAAAAGAAGGATTTAACATAGACTTTTACGAAAACATCTAATCATGGCAGTACGTCGTTTAAATCCCACCACGCCTGGTCAACGCTTTAGAGTTGCCAATGCGTTTGCAGAAATCACTGCTAGCAAGCCTGAGAAGAGTTTGTTGGTATCATTGAGCAAATCCGGTGGACGGAATAATCAAGGAAAAATCACCTCTCGTTATATCGGGGGTGGTCACAAACGTCGCTATCGTATCATCGACTTCAAGCGTAATAACTTTGGAGTAGTTGGTGAGGTAATGACAGTAGAATACGATCCAAATCGCAGTGCATTTATTGCTTTGGTTCAATTCGGTGAAGAAAAGAGATACATCATTGCTCCTGCGGGATTGAAGGTGGGTCAGAAAGTGGAACAGGGTCCAGGCGTATCTCCAGAGATTGGAAATGCAGTGCCATTGGCTGAAATTCCATTGGGAACTTTGATTCACAACATCGAAATGAATCCAGGTCAAGGTGCTAAAATTTGTCGCAGTGCTGGTACATACGCCCAATTGATGGCTCGTGATGGCAAGTATGCTTCAATTAAGTTGCCTTCTGGTGAAAGTCGTTTGATATTGGCTGCATGTCTTGCTGTCATTGGAACGGTAGGAAACCATGAGCACAATCAGGAACGTAAAGGTAAGGCCGGTCGTTCACGTTGGATGGGTATGCGTCCTCGCGTACGTCCTTCTGCGATGAACCCAGTAGATCACCCGATGGGTGGTGGTGAAGGCCGCAACAAGGGAGGTCAGCCTCGTTCAAGGAATCTCATTTACTCTCAGGGTCAAAAGACACGTGCACCGAAGAAAGGTAGCAGTAGCTTGATCATTGAGAAAAGAAAATCAATCCGCAATAAGTAATAGATAAGCGAAATCATGGCAAGATCCATTAAAAAAGGTCCATTTGTAGACGTAAAGCTTTCCAAGAAGGTAGTAGTCCTCAACGAAAGCAACAAGAAAACGGTAGTTAAGACCTGGTCAAGAAGAAGCTTGATTATCCCAGACTTTGTGGGACACACGTTTGCTGTACACAACGGGAATAAGTTCATTCCTGTGTATGTAACAGAGAATATGGTAGGACACAAGTTGGGCGAATTTGCACCCACTAGAACATATAAAGGTCACGGTAAATAAACATTGAAGGCATGGAAGCAAAAGCAATTTTAAGAAACTGTCCGTTATCACCACGCAAAATGCGTTTGGTAGCAGATGTTGTACGCGGTGAGCGTGTTGAGCGCGCATTGAACATTCTTCAGTGGAACCAGAAACCTACATATGCAATTTATTTGTCTAAGTTGCTCAAGAGCGCGATTGCGAACTGGGGTCAGGCAAATACCGGTGAGCGCATCGAAGACAGCGAACTGTATGTAAAGACAATCATGGTAGATGGTGGTATTGTTGTTAAGCGTTTAAGAACTGCTCCTCAGGGACGTGGTTACCGTCAGCGCAAACGCACGAATCACGTTACAATTGTGATCGACAGTTTGAAGAACAAGGAAGTTAACACCACTAACGAATAATTAAGGATAGCAGAATAGAATATGGGACAAAAGATTAACCCTATAGCATTACGATTAGGAATCATCCGTGGTTGGGACTCCAATTGGTATGGAGGAAAAGACTACGGCGATAAGCTCGTTGAAGACGAGAAAATCCGTAAGTATTTGCAAGTGCGCATTCCAAAAGGAGGCATTTCCAAAGTCGTGATTGAAAGAACACTGAAGCGCATCACTTTAACCATTCACACGAGCCGTCCAGGTATCGTAATTGGTAAAGGGGGCGGGGAAGTTGACGCTATCCGCGAAGAAATTAAAAAGATAACTGGTAAGGATGTTCAAATCAACATCAGCGAGATCAAACGTCCTGAATTGGATGCTCGTTTGGTGGGAGAGAATATCGCCCAGCAGATTGAGAATCGTTTTTCATATAAGAGAGCTATCAAGAATGCAATTCAAGGTACTATGAAAATGGGAGCTGAAGGAATTAAGGTTCGTATCAGCGGTCGTTTGAATGGTGGTGAGATTGCTCGTTCTGAGATGTATAAGGATGGAAGAACTCCATTGCATACATTGCGTGCAAACATCGACTATGCGTTGGTGGAAGCCCAGACGGTATATGGAAAAATCGGTATCAAAGTATGGTTGTGTAAGGGAGAGATTTACGGAAAGGTAGATTTGGCTCCTCAAGTTGAACAAGAACGTCGCCGTGATGGTGGTGGAAGTCGTCCTGATCGCAGAGATCAGCGTGGTGGAGACCGTAACCGTGGTGGTGGGGATCGTGGTGGAGATCGCCGTAGAAGGAATTAATAAGGAGAATTAAGCTATGCTGAGTCCAAAAAGAACAAAATTTAGAAAACAACACAAGGGAAAAGTGAAGGGTCTTGCTACGCGCGGACATTTGATTTCCTATGGTAGCTTTGGATTGAAATCCATGGAGCCATCGTGGATCACAGCCAGACAGCTAGAAGCGGCTCGTATTGCGGTAACGCGTTACTTGAAGCGTGAAGGCCAAGTTTGGATCCGGATCTTCCCAGATAAGCCAATTACCAAGAAGCCTGCAGAGGTACGTATGGGTAAAGGTAAAGGTGCTCCAGAATACTGGGTTGCCATTGTTAAACCAGGAACAATCATGTTTGAAGTAGCGGGTGTACCCATGGAAATAGCCAAAGAGGGTATGCGTTTGGCGGCACAGAAAATGCCGGTAGCTTGCAAATTTGTTGTCCGTCCAGATTATAACGAGGAGAACTAATCAATGAAGTACGCAGATATCAAAACGCTTCCAAATAAAGAGCTAGTTGAGCGCTACAAGGAGGAGAAAAAACGGTTAACGAAATTAAGGTTTCAAAACACTGTTGCTCAAATTGAGAATCCTCACAAAATGAAAGAAGCAAGAAAAGACGTGGCTCGCATGTTGACGGAGTTAAACGCTCGTCGTCAGGAAGCGGAAATGAACGCCATCGAAAGGAAAATCAACCAAAGCCAAGAAAGCCAAGAAAACTAATGGAAACGGTAAGAAACGCAAGAAAAGAGATTGTTGGTGTTGTTGCCAGTGCTAAGATGGATAAGACCATCGTAGTGGCTGTAGTTCGCAACGTGAAACACCCTAAATATGGTAAGTACTTTAAAAAGACCAAGAAGTACACGGCTCATGACGAGGCAAATGTTTGTGGTGAGAACGATATCGTTCGTATCATGGAGACCCGTCCGTTGAGCAAAACCAAACGGTTCAGATTGGTAGAAATCGTAGAAAAAGCTAAATAAGATGGTACAACAAGAATCAAGATTGAGAGTAGCCGATAACAGTGGTGCAAAAGAAGTTCTTTGCATTCGCGTGTTGGGTGGCACTGGTCGTAGATATGCCAGCGTTGGCGATAAAATTGTTGTTTCTGTGAAAGCAGCGATTCCTGGTAGCAACGTGAAAAAAGGTTCGGTATCTAAAGCCGTAGTTGTTCGCGTGAAAAAAGAAGTTCGCAGACCTGATGGATCTTACATCCGCTTTGATGAGAACAGCTGCGTATTGTTAAACAACAACGACGAGCCGAGAGGTACTCGTATTTTCGGACCTGTTGCACGTGAATTGCGCGACAAACAGTTTATGAAGATCGTTTCATTGGCCCCTGAAGTTTTATAAGAGATGGCAAAGAAAGAAATAACCAAAACAAAATTGCACGTGAAGAAGGGCGACACTGTAAAGGTGTTGGCTGGAGACGATAAAGGTAAAACAGGCAAAGTAATGCGTGTATTGCCATCTACAAATCGTGCGGTAGTAGAAGGATTGAATATGGTAACTAAACACTTCAAACCTTCTGCACAGAATACCTCTGGTAGAATTGATAAAATTGAAGCACCAATTCATTTGTCTAACTTAATGGTTGTAGTCGCTGGTACAGCAACTCGCATTGGAAGAAAAGTGAATGAAGCTGGGAAATTGCAGCGTTTTGCAAAATCAACTGGGGAATTCATTAACTAATTAGATATAGAAGACCATGAATTACGTTCCAAGGTTACAAACGAAATACAAAGAAGAAGTTAAAGACGCTATGATGGCGAAATTTACTTATAAGAATCACATGCAAATACCTCAGGTTCAAAAGATTGTTTTGAATCAGGGTGTGGGTGCTGCGGTGAATGATAAGAAATTGGTTGATGCTGCGATTGATGAAATGACAAAAATCACCGGTCAGAAAGCACAAGCAACTTTTTCTAAGAAGGATATTTCTAATTTTAAATTGCGTAAAAATGTTCCAATCGGGGCAAAAGTTACGCTGCGTAAAGAGCGCATGTTTGATTTTATGGATCGTTTGATTACGATTGCATTGCCTCGTGTTCGCGATTTTCAAGGATTGAATGTTAAGGGATTTGATGGTAGAGGTAACTTTACTATGGGTATCACTGAGCAGATCATTTTTCCAGAGATCGACATCGACAAGGTGAATAAGATCACGGGTATGGACATCACAGTTGTGACTTCTGCCAAAACTGATGAAGAGTGTTTAGAATTATTAAAATTTTTAGGATTTCCTTTCAAAACCAAATAAGAGATGGCAAAAGAATCAATGAAAGCCAGACAGCGCAAACGTGAAGCCATGGTGGAACGTTATGCTGAAAAGCGCGCTAAATTAAAAGCTGAGGGCAACTACGATGCGTTGCAGGCTATTCCACGTAATGCATCTCCTGTTCGTTTGCGCAATCGTTGCAAATTGACCGGTAGGCCCCGTGGTTATATGAGAATATTTGGCGTTTGCCGGAACCAGTTCCGTCAATTGGCCAGTGATGGTAAAATCCCAGGAGTAACCAAATCTAGTTGGTAAAAAATATACAGCAATGACAGATCCAATTGCAGATTATCTGACCCGCTTGCGCAACGCAGTAAAAGCCAAGCACCGCGTGGTGGAAATACCCGCCAGCAATTTAAAGAAAGAAATGACCCGCGTGTTATACGAAAAGGGATATATCTTGAAGTACAAATTTGAAGAGACCGACAACCACCAAGGTGTTATCAAGATCGCGTTGAAATATCACAACCAAACCAAGCAGAGCGCTATCACTACGTTGAAGCGTGTGAGTTCTCCTGGTTTGCGTCGTTATTCCAATGTAGACGATATGCCGAAGGTATTGAATGGTTTGGGTGTAGCTATCATCACTACTTCAAAAGGTGTAATGACCGATAAGGAGGCTCGCGTTTTAGGCGTGGGTGGTGAAGTTTTATGTTTTGTATCATAATAAAATAAAAGAAAATAAATGTCACGCGTAGGAAAATTGCCCATTACCATTCCAGCTGGAGTTACCGTTACGGTAAGCAATGGCTTGGTGGTAGCGAAGGGCCCAAAAGGAGAAGTGTCACAGGAAATCAGTACCGACATGCTTGTTGATATTGCTGATGGAGTTTTGACAGTCAATCGCCCCAGCGACAGTAAAATGCACAGAGCTTATCATGGCTTGTATCGTGCCCTTATTAACAATATGGTAATTGGTGTAAGCCAGGGCCACAAAGTTCGTCAGGAATTGGTAGGTGTAGGTTACAAGGTCTCTAACGAGGGTAATCTTGTTGAATTTGTATTGGGATACTCTCACAAAATCATGTTGCAGATTCCAATGGAAATAACTGTAGTTACTGAAACTTTGAAAGGTCAACCACCAGCAATTATGATGGAGTGTGCCGACAAGCAATTGTTGGGACAGGTTGCGGCGAAGATTCGTTCATTCCGTAAGCCTGAGCCGTACAAAGGAAAAGGTATACGTTTTGCGGGTGAAGTATTACGTAGAAAAGCTGGTAAGTCAGCTTCTAAGAAATAAGGAGGAACGTAAAAATGGCAAACACTAAAAAAATCAATAATAAGAATAAAATCAAACGCAGAATTCGCGGTAGAGTTTCTGGTACAACAGCACGTCCTCGTTTGAACGTGTTCAGAAGCAACGCTGAAATCTATGCGCAGATCATCGACGATTCAAATGGAACTACATTGTGTGCTGCATCTTCTCGTGAGGCGAGTTTTGCTGCAAACAAGGTAACCAAAGTTGAGAAGGCAGCTATCGTGGGTAAAGCCATTGCAGCTCGTGCTATCGAAGCGGGAATCAAGGCAGTAGTTTTTGATCGTGGTGGAAATTTGTACCACGGTCGTGTTAAAAGTTTGGCAGAAGGCGCTCGTGAGGGTGGTCTTGAATTCTAAAAGAAACGAACATGTTGAATAACAATATTGTAAGAGTTAGACCCAGTGAACTTACCTTGACAGAGAAGGTTGTATCAATCAACCGTGTATCTAAGGTTACCAAGGGCGGTCGTACTTTCAACTTTACCGCATTGGTGGTTGTAGGCGATGGCAAGGGAGTGGTAGGTCATGGATTGGGCAAATCAGGTGAAGTAATGGACGCCATCAATAAAGGAATCGAAGATGCAAAGAAAAATTTGATCAAGGTTCCGGTAATTAATGGTACTGTACCTCACGAACAAATCGGTCGTTTCGGCGGTGGACATGTATTTTTGAAGCCTGCGGCTCACGGTACTGGAGTAATTGCCGGTGGTGCGATGCGTGCGGTTTTGGAAAGTGCAGGTGTTACAGACGTATTGGCTAAGTCAAAAGGTTCATCTAACCCACATAACGTGGTAAAGGCAACCTTCGATGCTTTGGTGAAAATGCGTGATCCACATTCCGTGGCTCAGTTGCGCGGAATTAGTATGAAAAAAGTATTTAACGGTTAATTGTCATGTCTAAGGTAAAAATCACACAAATCAAAAGTGGCATTGGATATCCAAAAAACCAAAAAGCTACGTTAAAAGCCCTGGGCTTGAATAAAATGCACGCCAGCCGTGTTGTGGAATTGAATGGTTCTACAGAAGGAATGGTACGCACCGTAAGTCATTTGTTAAAAGTTGAAAACGCTGATTAATTAAAAAGATGAATCTCAGTAATTTAAAACCCGCAGAAGGTTCCATCAAAAACCGCAAACGTATTGGCCGTGGTCAAGGTTCAGGTAGAGGTGGTACATCTACAAAGGGTCACAAAGGTGCACAGTCTCGCACAGGATATAGCCGTAAAATCGGTTTCGAAGGTGGTCAGATGCCATTGCAACGTCGTATTCCAAAAGGTGGATTCAAAAACATCAACCGTGTTGAATATGCCGCCATTAACTTGGATGTATTGCAGCAATTGGCTGAGTCTAATGGTGTAACAACTATCGACAAGCAGTTCTTGATCAGTAAGCACTTGATTAACAAGCGTGAGATGATTAAAGTATTGGGTCGTGGTGAAATTACTATCGCCTTGGAAGTACACGCTCACAAATTCAGTGCAACTGCGAAAGCGGCCATTGAAAAGGCGGGTGGTAGCATCAGCGAAATCGCTTAATTAGACAAACCATGAAGAAACTGATTGAAACTTTCAAACATATTTGGTCAATTGAAGAATTGCGCAGAAGGATTGTTTACACAATTTCTTTGTTGGTGATTTACCGATTGGGCTCGTATGTAATTTTGCCTGGTATCGATAGCGATGCTTTAGAGGGATTGAACAATCAAACCAAGAATAACATTTTGGGATTGATCAATACTTTCGCGGGTGGCGCATTTGGTAGAGGTGCAATTTTTGCATTGGGAATCATGCCATACATTTCGGCTTCGATTTTCATGCAATTGTTTTCCATCGCTCTTCCTGCTTTTCAAAGAATGCAGAAAGAGGGAGAAGAAGGTCGCAGAAAAATCAATCAGTATACACGTATCTTGACCATTGCATTTACTGCAGTTCAAGCATTTGGATACTTGAATAACATCGCCAATACTCCGGGTAACAGAGCAGCGTTGTTGTTTAACTACACCGATGTTTTGTCCTACGAAATGTTTATGATTAGTAACATCTTCTTGCTTACCGCAGGTACTATGTTTACTATGTGGTTGGGAGAACGTATCACCGATCGTGGATTGGGAAATGGTATCAGCTTGTTGATTATGGTGGGTATCATTGCCCGCATGCCTTCAGCATTGTTGAGCGAATTGGTATTCAAATTCCAAGGCGCAGGATTTATCCTTTTCATTATCGAAATGGTGATTTGGTTTATGGTTGTTTTGGGTGTGATTATGCTTACCCAAGGAACCCGTAAGATAACAATTAACTACGCTAAGCGTGTTGTGGGTAACCGTCAATACGGTGGAGCACGTCAGTATTTGCCAATCAAAATTTTGGCCGCCGGTGTTATGCCAATCATCTTTGCACAAGCGATTTTGTTCTTGCCTGCAACGGTGACAAGCTTCTATACACAGTCAGCGCCACCAGAATGGTTGATGAGTATGATGAACCCCAATAGCTTTTGGCACAATGCCATTTTGGTGTTCTTAATTGTAATTTTTACCTACTTCTACACAGCTATTATCTTTAATCCAGTTCAGATGGCCGACGATATGAAGCGTAATAATGGTTTCATTCCCGGTATCAAACCTGGTAAACAAACTGCAAATTTCATCGATAGTGTGATTTCTAAGATAACTTTCCCTGGTGCGTTGTTCATTAGTATAGTAGCAATACTACCGGTGATGGCATCCAGCAGTGGAGTGAATCAAGAATTCAGTCAGTTCTTTGGAGGTACTAGTTTGTTGATTTTAGTGGGTGTAGTATTAGATACGTTGCAACAGATCGATAGCTATTTGTTGATGCGTAAATACGATGGCTTGATGAGTGGTGGGGGGAAATTGAAGGGTAGGATGACAAACCAATATAGTCAAGTTGATTTTTAATAATAATTATTGTAATTTCGCAACCCTTTTAACAAGATGTCCAAACAAGATGCAATAAAACAAGATGGCACGATAACGGAAGCGTTGTCAAATGCCATGTTTCGTGTAAAGTTGCAAAACGGACATGAGATCATAGCAACCATTTCAGGAAAGATGAGGATGCACTATATCCGAATCCTACCTGGTGATCGTGTACAAGTTGAAATGTCTCCTTATGATTTAACCAGAGGAAGAATTTCATATAGATATAAGTAAGACCATGAAAGTAAGAACCGCAGTAAAAAAGCGCAGTGTAGACTGTAAAATCGTACGCCGTAAGGGTAAGGTGTATGTAATTAACAAGAAGAACCCGAAATATAAGCAAAGACAAGGATAACCATAATGGCTAGGATAGCAGGGATAGACATTCCCAAAAACAAAAGAGGCGTAATTGGCCTAACCTACATCTACGGAATTGGTAGTAGTAGAGCTGCCTTGATCTTGGATCAAGCAGGAATCAGTCATGACAAGAAGGTGAATGAGTGGAACGACGATGAGTTGTCTTCGATTCGTAATTTTATCACTGCCAACATCAAGACCGAAGGTGAATTGCGTTCGGAGGTACAATTAAACATCAAGCGATTGATGGATATCGGTTGTTATCGTGGACAGCGTCACCGTAAAGGGTTGCCAGTTCGCGGACAGCGTACTAGCACCAATGCACGTACTCGTAAGGGTAAGCGTAAGACAGTTGCAGGTAAGAAAAAAGCCACTAAGTAATCCATAGTATCGAAAAGAATCATGGCAAATACGAATAAGAAAAAAGTTCAAAAGAAGAAGGTAAAAGTTGATCCTATGGGTCAGGTGCACATCCGTGCTACTTTCAATAATATTATTATCTCAGTTACGAACGTAGACGGACAAGTGATTAGCTGGTCGTCTGCCGGTAAAATGGGATTCAGGGGTTCTAAAAAGAACACACCTTATGCAGCTCAGGTTTCAAGCTTGGATTGTGCCAAAGTTGCTTATGATGCAGGTTTGAGAAAGGTTGATGTTTTCGTTAAAGGTCCTGGAAGCGGTCGCGATAGTGCGATTCGTAACCTTCAAACCGTTGGAATTGAAGTTATATCTATCACTGATATTACCCCAATGCCACACAACGGATGTCGTCCACCTAAGCGTAGAAGAGTTTAATTAATTAGAAGAAAACACCAATGGCAAGATATACAGGTCCAAAATCAAAAGTCGCTCGTCGTTTCCGCGAACCTATCTTCGGAAAAGATAAAGCACTTGAAAAGAAGAACTACGGTCCAGGTCAACACGGCAATTCTCGTCGTAAGCCTAAGAAATCGGAGTACGCAGTTCAATTGGCTGAGAAGCAAAAAGCCAAATACACTTATGGTGTATTGGAGAAGCAGTTCCGTAACACATTCAAGCGTGCGGCTGCCAAAAAAGGAATCACTGGTGAGAACTTGTTAAAGTTCTTGGAAGCTCGTTTGGATAATGCAGTATACCGTATGGGTATCGCACCAACCCGTCGTGGCGCCCGTCAGCTGGTTTCTCACTGTCACATCCTTGTGAATGGTGAAGTAGTGAACATCGCGAGCTATCAATTGCGTCCAGGTGACGAGGTTTCGGTACGTGAGCGTTCAAAGTCTTTGGAAGTAATTACCAATTCAGTGAGTAAAGTAAACAACCGCTTTAGCTGGATCGATTGGAATGGAAACGAAATGACTGGCAAGTTTTTGACTTACCCTGAGCGTTCTGAAATTCCTGAGAACATTAAAGAGCAGTTGATTGTCGAACTTTATAGCAAATAATAATAACAAAATCATGGGTGTAATACCTTTTCAAAAACCGAATAAAGTGGTGATGCACAAAGCCACCGATTTTCATGGAGTATTCGAATTCTCTCCATTGGAAAAAGGCTATGGTGTTACCATTGGAAATGCAATGCGCAGAATTCTCCTTTCATCATTGGAAGGTTATGCCATCACCTCTGTTAAAATTCAGGGTGTAGACCACGAATTCAGCACCATCAAAGGTGTAACTGAAGACGTAGTTGAGATGGTATTGAATATGAAGCAAGTTCGTTTCAAAGCCAACTCTTCAACCGAAGAGCAGGAGAAAATCTTCATCAGTGTAAAAGGCAAAGATCAGTTCTTGGCTGGGGACATCGGACGTTATACAAATGCGTTTAATATTCTTAATCCTGAGTTGGTAATCTGTAACATGGAGCCCACTGTAAATTTGGAGTTGGAAATCACCGTTGGAAAAGGTCGTGGTTATGTACCTGCCGAAGAAAACAAAGTGAAAGATGCCCAAATTGGAACCATAGCAATCGATTCTATCTATACGCCAATCCGTAACGTGAAATACAGCGTTGAAGATTTCCGTGTAGAGCAAAGAACCGATTACGAGAAACTGGTTATGGAGTTGAGCACAGACGGTAGTATTCATCCTGAAGAAGCCATGAAAGAGGCTGCTAAGATTTTAATTCAGCACTTTGTATTGTTTAGCGACGAGAACATTATGCCTGAGTCTAAAGCTAGCAAAGCAGTTGAAGAAGTTGACGAAGGATTCTTGTCGATGCGCAAAATCTTGAAAACCCCATTGGCTGACCTTGATCTTTCTGTTCGTGCATACAATTGTTTGAAAGCAGCAGAAATCAGAACCTTAGGTGAGTTGGTTAACTACCATATCGATGATTTATTGAAGTTCAGAAACTTCGGTAAAAAGTCGTTGTCAGAATTAGAAGAGTTTGTTCGTGAAAAAGGCTTGCACTTTGGAATGGACGTTGCTAGATACAACATTAACGAAGATTAATTAAGAGATGAGACACGGAAAAAAATTCAATCACTTAGGAAGAACAGCCTCTCACCGCGCAGCTATGCTGTCGAATATGGCCTCTTCTTTGATTATCCATAAGCGTATCGTAACAACTGTTGCAAAAGCAAAAGCGTTGCGTGTTTACGTTGAACCTATTATTACTCGTAGTAAAGAAGCTACAACCCACAACTACCGTACTGCATTTTCTTATTTGCAAGACAAAGTTGCTGTAACTGAATTGTTCACAGTAGTTGGTGGTAAAGTTGCAAGTCGCCCAGGTGGTTACACTCGTATTTTGAAAACTGGCAATCGTGCCGGTGACAATGCGGAAATGGCCATGATCGAATTGGTTGACTTCAATGAGTTCTTCGAAGGATTCAACGAGGATAAGAAAAAGTCTACTACTCGTCGTTCTCGTCGTGGTGGTGCATCAACGCCAAAAACTGCTGCTCCAAAGGCAGAAGTTGCTGAAGCCGTTGTTGTTGCCCCTGCAATTGAAGATGCAGTTGTTGAAACTGTTGTTGCCGAGGAAATTGTTGTTGAAACAGTTGCCGAAGTTGCTGCAGAAGAAGTTGTTGCTCCTGCTGAAGAAGCTGCTCCAGAAGCACCTGCTGATGAAACTCCTGAAGCACCCGCTGCTGAAGAAGGTTCTGAGGAAGAAACAAAGTAAAAATTCATTCTACTTCATAAAAAAGGCCACCCATTTGGGTGGCCTTTTTGTTTGGTATCGTCACTAATTGCTAAATTCTCAGATTCCAAGATTACTCGATATTCTGAGGATCTATTATCATATTGAAGTATCAAACAATAATCCGGTGCGTTGTGTCTAAGTATTAATCTTTAGATTTCCCCTGAAGAACATCTTCTGTAATTCCCAATTCGGCAAGGATATGGTCGGCCTTGGATACATATTTCATTACAAATAGGGCATAACGGATATCGCAACCAATGGAACGACTGTAATTTTCATTCCATGCGTAATCGTTGATTGTGGCGGTGAAGCTTCGGTCGAAGTTGATGCCAATTAATTCCCCGCGATTGTTCAAGACCGGAGATCCACTATTTCCTCCTGTAGTATCGAGATTATAGAGCATTCCCACAATCACTTTACCTGTTTCGGGATCCTTAAATACCGGTGCGATGTCTTTAATTCTCAAGTTATCGGCGACAACACTCGGCAATCTATAATCCGGGCGGGTGTTTGCCTTCTCAAAAACTCCATCTAGATAGGTGTAGGGCTTGTGGATTTCACCATCGTTAGGGCTGTATCGTCTGATGTAACCATAAGTGAGCCTCAATGTTGAATTCGCATCTGGAATAAACTGCGTTGCTTTAAAATCTCTGCGCATATCCAAATACACAGGCATGGCCGCCTTGATAATCTCTTCAATTTTTGCTGATTGGGTGCTTACAGGTCCTATGATCCGATTGACCAATCGACCCCATTGACTCAAAGCATCTTCTTTACAAATGGATTTGTCCCACCATTTTGCGTTGTAGGTGGTTTGATTAGCTTCTGTTATCGCATTTGCGGCTGATTTGGCTGCTTCTGCTATGGCTTTGATTTCTGATATCTGATTGATGCGGGTTTGGGTTGCCGCATTCTTCGCCCATGTTTCTGGCGATTGTCCCTTTAGCATGACTTTCAAACGATTGTTGAAGTAGTCTTGATTTTCGCCGAACATATTGCTTTGTCCATATTTTTGAGCAATTTGATCTGTATGTTTCATTAGTTCAACACCCTCAATTGCCATTTTTACGAGTACTCGCTTTTCTAGTTCCTGATTAAGAGGGATTTCAATTGTGCTCAATTGCTTGTTGAGACTCGATAAGATGGCTTTTTTGGCCTCCGTAATGTTATTTGCATTAGTGGTGGCACTAGAAACTGTGGTTTTTTTGACATTGTTTAATACGATCGCCCATTGCATGCGAGCATTTTCTATTGCTGCGATGGCGTAACTATACTTGCTTTGGTTGTTTGTGAACTGTGTCCAATACCTAATATCCTTTGTCGCTGTTTTTACGTCCCACTGATTTCTTAATGTGTCGATAGCTGCTACGCCAATCTGTTGATACCTAGGCTGTTTTTTTGCCCAATCGCGCATTTCATTTTCTTCGTTGTTTCTTGCATTCACCAATTGAGTTCTGCGCAAACCCTGGATTTTACCGCGATAATTCTTTTCTACGTTCTCTAAACTTTGTACATCTCCGGCAAATGCTAGTCTTTCGGCCTCATTGTTTTTGGTGATGTCCTTTATTTGTGATAGGTACCACGCGTAGAATCCTTGAATTTTTGGAAGATTTACGTTCTCTTGAAATGCCAAATAGGGTGCAGTTTCGTTGCGAAAAGTTCTTCCTGGATAGCCCATAATAAAGACAAAATCGCCTTCTTTGGTGCCTTTTGGATTGATTTTTAATGTTTTCGCAGGTGTATAAGGCACGTTTTCTTTGTTGTACGCTGCGGGTTTTCCGTCTTTTCCTACATATACTCTAACCAAACTGAAATCGCCGTTATGCCTTGGCCACTCCCAATTGTCTGAATCACCACCAAACTGTCCGATGGTAACGGGAGGCGCCAATACCAATCGCACGTCTTTGAGGTAAACATAGCGGAAAAGGGTATAGGTCTTGCCGACAAACATTTCTGAGATTTCGATGCTTTTTTCTGGGTGTTTTGCAGATTCCGCAGCTACGATTTTTCCGATATTCTGTTTGATTTTTGTCGCCCGTTCACTAG
>CANHXF010000003.1 GCA_947464515.1 Flavobacteriales bacterium | reverse complement strand
GATGGGCATTAAAACTGTTGCTATTTATAGTGAAGCCGATGTTCAGGCGTTGCATGTTCGCTATGCGGATGAGGCTTATTGCGTGGGCGGTGCGGCCAGTTCTGACAGTTATTTGAGGATGGATCGCATCATTGAATTGTGTAAGCAAACGGGCGCTGAGGCAGTGCATCCAGGGTATGGTTTTTTGAGTGAAAATGCGGGTTTTGCTAGGGCTTTGAAAGCCGAAGGGTTGGTATTGATTGGGCCGAGTGCTGAATCGATGGAGGTGATGGGTAGCAAAATTGCATCTAAGCAGGCGGTTAAGGCTTTTGGGGTTCCTTTGGTTCCTGGCATTGACGAGGCGATTAAAAATGCGGAAGATGCTTTGCAGGTGGCCATTGAGGTTGGATTTCCCGTGTTGGTAAAGGCGAGTGCGGGTGGTGGAGGAAAAGGGATGCGTGTGGTGGAGAGAAAAGAAGATTTTATATCGTCGTTGCAAATGGCTCAGAATGAGGCTAGAAATGCGTTTGGCGATGATAGTGTTTTTATTGAGAAATACGTTGGCAGTCCTCGACATATCGAGATTCAGTTGATGGCGGATAATTTTGGCAATGCTTGTTATTTGTTTGAGAGGGAGTGCAGTATTCAGCGCAGGCATCAGAAGTTGGTTGAGGAAGCACCGAGTGCGGTGCTGACACCTGAACTTCGCCGAGCCATGGGCGAGGCGGCAGTGAATGTTGCTAAAGCCTGTAACTACTCTGGCGCTGGCACAGTGGAGTTTTTATTGAGCGAATCGATGGAATTCTATTTCCTAGAAATGAATACACGTTTGCAAGTAGAGCATCCCGTTACAGAGTTGATTACTGGGGTTGATTTGGTGAAAGAGCAAATCTTGGTCGCTGCCGGACAAAAACTGAGTTTTACCCAAGAGGAGTTGAAAATCAACGGCCATGCCATCGAGTTAAGAATTTGCGCAGAAGATCCGGTTAATCAGTTTTTACCCAACGTAGGAACGGTTGAAACCTATAAAGTGCCTCAGGGTCCTGGAATCAGAGTGGATGATTGTATGGAAAGCGGTATGGAGATTCCTATTTACTACGATAATATGTTGGCGAAGCTCATCGTTTGGGCACCTACGCGATTGGAGGCGATTGCAAAAATGCGAAGAGCGATCAGTGAATATGTGATTACTGGAATCGAGACGACATTGATGTTTGGAGATTTTGTAATGCAGCACCCGGCATTTATTGAGGGGAAATTTGATACCCACTTTATTCAGCATTATTTCACGGGAACGGAATTGGAAGCCCCAGAATTGTTGTTGGAAGATCAAGGATTGTTGGCGATGGCGGCGGTTCAGTTTTTTCAGCAGGGAGGTAAATCCGATGCCGTAGTTTCAGAGGCTGTTGGATCGAATCACGGACATACAGATTGGTATTTGCAGCGTAAGGGTTATTGATTTGACGATGCCAAAAATCCTATTGATTGATGATTTTCACGAGTATTTGCATCAGTCGATGCAGGGCAAGTTTGAGGTCATCGATTGTCGGGATTGTACGCCATCTGAGGTAGGTAGTCTACTGAATTTGTATCAACCCGAAGGCCTCTTTGTGAGGAGTAAGGTGTTTATAGACAAAGAATTAATGGTTGCCAGCGGTGGGCTGAAGTGGATAGGTAGGGGTGGTGCCGGGATGGACAATATTGATGAGGTTTCGGCGAAAGAAATGGGCATCGTTTGTTTTAATGCGGGCGAGGCAAATTCAGATGCGGTTGGGGAACATACCATTGTGATGTTGCTGGGATTGCTGACCCGATTACCAAAGGCGAATTCGGAGGTCAAAGCTGGCATTTGGGACCGTGAAGGCAACCGTGGGACGGAGTTGAAAGGCAAAACGGTTGGGATTGTTGGATATGGAAATACAGGATCGGCGGTGGCGGAAAAACTCCGGGGTTTTGGCGTGGAGATTTTGGCTTATGATAAGTACAAAACGGGATTTGGTAACCAATGGGTTTCGGAGGTTTCAGAGGCGGAATTGCTTTCAAAATCGGATGTAATTTCACTGCATATTCCCCTAACTACGGAAACCCGAAATTGGATTAATAAAAATCGCTTAGAACAATGTAAAATGGGCATCTATTTGCTCAATTTGTCTCGGGGAATGACGGTGGATTTGATGGCGGTAGAAGAGGCTATCGAAAGCTCTAGAATTTTGGGTTTTGCTGCCGATGTTTTGCCGGTTGAACCCCCTTGGAAGGATTTGGATGAAAATCGGAAGAAGACATTTGAGCGGTTGATGGATTTAAACCATACAATTTTTTCGCCGCATGTGGGCGGATGGACAGTTGAGAGCTATTGTAAAATTTCTGTAATTTTATTCGATAAAATGCTGAAATTGTACGACATAGACGGTAACTTCTGATTGCGGTTACGAAGGCGATGAAAAATAAATCGCAAGGAACATGTAATATTCAGGTGCAGAAACTTGATAAATCCTTGCTTTTTGGGTAAACTTGCCAAGTTATAGTTAATCGTATAACGACTTAATAAATATAGAAAACGACCTATGAAGAATATGATACGCAAGATTTTCACGCTGTGTATGGGCTTATTGGCCACCGGCTTGGTAACGGCGCAAACGAACTTTGCCGATTTTAAGATTACCGCGAAGGATGGCGAGAGTCGCAAGTTGAGTGGTGTAACCATTCGGATGATTTTGAACGACATCGAAGTAGCATCGGACACAACGGATTCCGACGGTAATGCCGAATTCACCACGTTGAATCCAGGAACTTATGATGTTTCTGCGACCAAAGAAGGGTTTCCAGATCAGCGATTGAATGGCATTTCATTGGGTCCTGGTTATAACAATACAGAGGAAATCGTATTTGTGAAATCGGATGGTAAGATGACCGATGTAATTATCCGAGTGAAGGGTAAAAGGACGCCGGTGGATATGATGAAGAGCGAAGCGGTAATTGATCAAAAACAGATTTTGAATTCAGGGCGTCGTGGTACTAGTTTGTTGGTGGGAACCAACTCTGCGATCATGAGTACCCCACAGGGTATTTCGGTTCGTGGAACAAGAGCCGATGGTAATGGTACTTACATTGATGGTCAGCGTGTAATTGGCGGTGGTGGTTTGCCAACCTTGGGTACAGAACAGATTTCTGCAAACGTAGGTGGTATTCCAGCGATGTATGGTGACTTGACGGGTGGTGTTTTTAGTAGTACTTCAAAAAGTGCAACGGATAAAATTGTTACAGCGGTTGAAGCGCAGACCTCAACGGGTTTGGATGCATTTGGCCATAATACGGTGGAAGGTTTTATTTCTGGTCCTTTAATTGTAAAAGACGTGAAGGATGCTGAAACTGGAAAGAAGCGTAGAATGGTTAAGTTGGGTTATGTGTTAAATGGTAACGTGGGCTATTACAAAGATCCCAATCCAACTCGTACGGGTGTTTATGTAGTTAATGATCAAAAATTACAAGAGATAGAAAAAAATCCTTTGGTGTATACTCCGAATGGTTTCGTTAGTACTGCATCATATTTGCGTGAGTCAGACTTTAACCAATTGAAGGCAAGGCCGAATAGTCCATTATCAAATGGCAATTTTATAGGAAAGTTAGAGTGGAGACCATCTCAGGGAGTAAGTGTTGTAGGTTACGCGAGTTATTTTTACCAGCAAAGTTTGGCGGCAAGTAATTCCGTGATGAACTACAAAAACAACGGTAGAAGCGATAACCAGACTTTCCGTGGCTATTTGTTGTTTACGCAGAATTTCAAGGTTAACAAAGAGAGCTCAATTAAGAATGCATACTATTCAATTCGTGCAGAATATCAGAACTCTTATTCATTGAGTCGCGATGCGGTTCACATGGATAACATTTTTGATTACGGATATATTGGCCAATTCAAGTCGTACCCTATGGCTGTTTATGCATACTCGAATAATGATCCGCAGCAAAATCCAAACAGGGAGCCTAAGATTATGCGTGACCAGTTTGGAAATTATGTTCAGTTGAGAAACTATTGGGAGCAAGTGGGCAATATGGATACATTGATGACATTCGCAAAGAGTGACTTGAATCCGGTAAGAGCTAAATACACTCAGAGTATTTACGACTATTATAATGAAAGAGGTTTTAACATCAACGGAATCAATACATTATTGGCAAGTCAAGGATTGGTGAACGGCATGAACCCCAATGCAGTGTATTCTCTGCACAATACACCAGGTGGTAACACTTCCGGTTGGAGTAAGTCTAGTGCAGAGCGTTATGGTTTGTTCGCGGTAGGCCAGATGAGTGTGAAAGGGAAAACGGTTGGAGGACGTGAAAGGACCCAGCATGATTTACAGGCAGGTTTTTATTATGAGCAACAAATTAACCGTGGTTACGGATTGGGTGCCAATGGTTTGTGGATATTGATGCGTCAGTTGATGAACAAACACATATCAGAATTGGATTTGTCTAATCCTATTTTGAGTTACGATGCTAATGGCCAGTTTACGGATACCGTTCGTTACAATCGTTTGATTAACTACGGCGATCAATCGCAGTTCGACCGTAACTTCAGGGATAAATTAATTCAAGACGGTGCTACAGATGTTTATGGCAACAAGATTGATGAGCGCACATATGTAGATATTAATTCGTTTGCGCCTTCGGATTTCAAGTTAAATATGTTCAACGCGGATGAGTTGTTGAACAGCGGTAATAATTATGTGAGTTACTTTGGATACGATTATTTAGGAAATCGCGTTGCGGGCAAGCCAAGTATCGAACAATTCTTAAATAACAAAACACAGCGCACCATTGGAGCTTTCCAGCCAGTGTATATTGCGGCTTGGTTGCAGGATCAGTTCCAGTTCAAGGACCTTGTATTCCGTTTGGGATTGCGTATGGAAAGATATGATGCCAACCAATTGGTGTTGAAAGACCCTTACAGCTTGTACCCAATTAAGACAAAAGGTGAAGTGAAGCAAATCAATGGTTTGGATGTTTTGCATCCTAATAATATCGGGGACGACTTTAAAGTATATGTAAATGATATTCAATCACCTACTAAGATTATTGGTTATAGAAATGGGGATAAGTGGTATAATGCGGATGGTTCGGAATTGCGCAGTGCGGAATTCTTGGCCAACCAAACCAGCAACGGTCGTATCGCGCCTTATTTGGTAAACCCCAACAAACAGGAATTAACCAAAGACGCATTAGAAGACTTTCTACCTGCTGTGAATTTGTTGCCACGTATCTGGTTCTCTTTCCCATTGGAGCCAGGAAGAAAATCGTTCTATGTTAGTTATGATGTATTGGCACAACGACCAAACTCAGGTGCATCGTTCTTGTCGATTGATGAATTGTACTACTTAAAGAATCGTCAGGGTTCTACTATTTCTAACGGTAGCTTAAAGCCTCGTATCAAAACAGATTACGAAGTGGGTTACAAGCAAATCATGGGTAAGAAAAAGGACCGTGGTTTGGAAATAGCTGCATCATACAGCGAAAACAGAAAAGATTTCGGTTTGTATCAAATCAGCCAAGGGTATCCTGTAACGTATACTACTTACCGTAACATCGATTTCTCAACTGTCACTGGATTCCGTGGAACATACGTGATGAACGACATTGGTGGTAAGGGTAACATGCCAGGGCCATTCTCTTTGGTTGCCAGTTACATGATGCAGTTTGCTGATGGAACGGGATCGAACATAAACTCTCAGGCGGCTTTGATTGCTAGTAACCAGCCTAATCTAAGAAACGTAATTCCATTGGGAGAATTGGATATTCGTCATAACGTTAAGTTCAGCGCTACTTGGGCTTGGGGCGGCGGTATCAACCCGATTACTAAGAAGAACATGTACAACGGACCTCGTTGGAAAGGCAAAGAAATCTTCAAATATGCGAGTTTCAACGTCATCTCTAACTCATATAGTGGTACTCCGTATACGCCAACAATTAACCCAGTTCAAATTGGTGCGGTAGATCGTTCTAGGATTAAGGGTGTTCCATTTGGTGCGAGATTACCTTGGAACCAAACATTTGATATCAACATTACCAAGGGATTGCGCTTCAATAGAGAGGACAAAGTTCAACCGTTACTTATGAATGTATTCTTTATCATATCTAACGTGTTGAATGCATACAACGTTGTGTCAGTTTATCCTTACACTGGTCAGCCTTTGGATGACGGATTTATCAATTCACCTCAAGGTCAATTGTTGGCAAAAAACCAGATTGACGCGCAGAGTTATGTTGATCTATATAAAATTTTGTTAAACTCCCAGACGGGTAACTTGGGCGCACCAAGAACTATCAAAATTGGATTGCGTGTTAATTTTAATTAATATTTAAAGAACTTACAGTATGAAACGATTCGGTTTAATTTTGTTCAGTGCGATGTTGGCTCAAATGTCGATCGCGCGCCCCATTCTTAACTTGAATGGTAGGTCCAATAGCCCAAGGGTTGATCGTAGGGCAGGTCAGTTTGCCAATACTTGTGAACCCGCTTCTCAAAGTGCGGATTTGGATGTAAACAACGTGCGCACCAAATTATTAAATGGTGGCGATATGTGGTGGGATTTGAACAACCCAAAATATGAAATTCCTAAGGTAACTGATCCAAACGCAGTGCGTAAGCATTCTTTGTTTGCGGGTGCCATTTGGATTGGCGGACGTGATAATGGTGGAAGTTTGAAACTGGCCGCGATGACCTACCGTCAGAAAGGTTCTGACTTTTGGCCAGGGCCATTGGATACAACCACTGCTGCAACTGATCCCGTTCGTTGTAAGACATACGATAAAATGTGGAAGGTGACTCGCGATGAGTTGGAAGAGTTTGAAAGCAGTAAGTATTTGACCCAAAGTGCCGGTATTCGTGATTGGCCAGCTGGAAGACAGCGTGCGGTATTGTATGGAAACGAGGCAAATTATTTGGCTCCTTATAAGGAAATTACTCCTGATGGTGTCTATGATCCTTTTGCTGGTGAGCATCCTGTTTTGGATGATCGCAGACCGTCTATCGACAATGGAGTTGACAAGCAGCCCGATATGTTTATCTGGTGGGTATATAACGATAAAGGTAACATTCACTCTGAAACTCAAGGTCAAGCAATTGGTGTAGAGGTTCAGACAACGGCGTTTGCATTTAGCACAAACGACGAGGTAAATAATATGACTTTTTACGGTTCTAAGATTATTAACCGTGGATTTACAACGTTGAAAGATTGTTACATGGGTCAGTGGGTAGATGCAGATTTGGGTAACTATTCAGATGACTACGTAGGTTGTGATGTAGCTCGTGGATTGGGATTTTGTTACAATGGTGACGATGATGATGAAGGCGTTTTGGGTTATGGATTGAATCCTCCTACCATTGGTGTTGACTATTTTGAAGGTCCAACAGATTCTGCCGGTAACCAAATGGGATTGAGTCACTATATGTATTACAACAACGACTCAGATCCGGTACGTGGAAATCCAGGTGAAGCGATTGAGTATTATAATTTGTTGCAAGGAAAATGGTTGGGCGGTCAGAATGTAACGTATGGCGGAACAGGGTTTGGTGGTTCAAAGCCAGCCAAATATATGTTCCCTGGTGATACGGATCCTGCCTATCCAACAGACCCTTGGTCAGAAAAAATTGCAGGAAATAAACCTGGAGATAGACGTTTCATTCAGTCAACCGGTCCGTTCACTTTGCGTCCTGGACAAACACAGCGTATTACAGTGGGTGTTGTTTGGGCACGTACTACTAGTGGTGGTGCAGGTGGGTCATTGAATTTGTTGAAATTGGCATCAGACAAAGCACAAACGTTGTTTAACAACAACTTTAAGATTTTGGATGGTCCAAATGCTCCAGATATTGAGATCCAAGAGCTTGAACAGGAATTGGTGATGAAGTTTTTGAATACCAATTCTGGTAAAATCGAAAATTATGTAGAGAAGTATAGAGATGCTACGAATAAGCTTCGCACTTATAAGTTTGAAGGATATTTGGTGTATCAATTGAAAGATGGAACGGTGAGTACGAGTGATTTGGATAATGTTGACAAGGCTCGTTTGTTGTTTCAGTGTGATTTGAAAAACAACCGCGGTATGATTGTAAACAAAGTATACGATCCTAAATTGGCGGCTTTGTTACCTGTGATTAAGGTGGAAGGTGCGGATGCAGGTGTTCAACATACTTGGAGTATCAAAAATGATCTTTTTGCAACAACGGCAAATACTCAATTGGTTGATTTTAAGCCAGTGTATTACTTAGTAATGTCTTATGCCATCTTGGCTGATGATTCTTTGCAGGTTGATCCAAATCAATTCTTGGCAGGTCGTCGTAATATTAAGACTTACAAAGTGGTTCCTCACAAAACGGAGCCTGAAAATTTCGGAACAGAACTTTCTTCAGGTTATGGCAGTGGTCCCGTGTTAACTCGTTTGGCAGGTCGTGGAAATGGTGGTAATGTTTTGGAATTCACGCCAGAAACCATGAAGGATATCTTGGCAAATAACATTGCGAGCAAGCCAACTTATTTGGGTGGGTTTGGACCGGTGAAGATTAAAGTGGTTGATCCATTAAAGGTGCCGAATGCGAAGTTTGAATTTGTATTGAAAGAAAATAAAGCAAGTTTGACTTCTGGATTGAAGGATTCGATGACCAAAAATACGGGTTGGTTTATGGTGAAGAAGGGCGACGACGGTGTTTCTAACGATACGATATTCTCTGATACAACAATCAGATCCAAGTTTGAGTCAGTGCAAGGTAAGCGTAGTGCAAACAACGCCACCAAAGAGACTTTAGCGGATTGGGGACTGAGTGTAGAAGTTGAACAGGTTTATAATCCAGGAGAAAATGCTCAGGCTGATCCTTCCAATGGTGTTTTGAGTTGGAGTGTTGAATGGGAAGACAATGGTAAGCAGTGGTTGACGGCTGTGGCTGATAATGATGGAGCAGCTGCGGGTAATTTCCCTTGGCAGAACTGGATTCGTGCCGGTCAAGCTGGTCGTGGTGCTACGTTTGATCCAATAGCACATGACTTCTTTAACCAAGATGGTACGGCTTGTGATCCAGGTCAGGCATTTGAAAGGATTTGGAATGGTAGAATTGCGCCTTATGGTTTAACAGGTCGTGAAAAGTTGACCGCAGCTGGTAAAAATACTTATGGTTTTGCTTGGTGGGGTAATACAGTTGGTTTGCAAAATCCAATGGCGGAATTGGCAAGTATAGAATTGGTAATTACCAAGGATAAGAGTTTGTGGACGCGTTGTCCGGTATTTGAGATGGCGGACGACGAGATGAAGGCTTCTACCGAAGGTCAGATGGCCAAGTTTAACATGCGTTGGGGTACATCAAAGGATAAGGACGGAAACGACATTGCTGGTTCTCAAGGTTTGGGATGGTTCCCTGGCTATGCGGTGAATATGGAAACTGGCGAACGATTGGTTATTGCATTCTCTGAGGATAGTTATTTGGCTGGTGAAAATGGTCGTGATATGATGTGGAATCCTACCGACAAAGTGATAAACGATAATGGAAGTTATCCTGCAATGGGTGGTAAACACTTCATTTATATTTTTGGTACGGGTGTATCGGCTATTTCACGTAACGTAAAGGGCGAGAGATACTTGGGAGACGCTGAATCCAATTTCCAACGTTTCAAGACAGCGACTTTGCCAACTACTGCGGGTGGATCAGTTGCTAGTACAGAGAAAATGAAATTGTTATCGCAAGCAATGTGGGTGATTCCAACGTATATGGCTGCGGGTTTCAAGATGGAAAATGGCAATGTGCCTCCAACCAATGTGAAGATCAAGATTAACATTCGCAAGGCATATACTACATTTAATGCCGGCAATGCAATCAACAACGATCGTCCGATGTATGAATTTGATGCGGCGAGCATCGCCCCTAAGGTGAGCAATGAAATCGGGAAGAAGAATTTGGACTTGGTGAATGTTGTTCCGAATCCTTATCGCGGATATAGTTCCTATGAAAACTCTCCAATTGATTCTCGTGTTAAAATCACCAATTTGCCTCCAGATTGTACAATTACAATTTACGATATGGCGGGTAATTTGATTCGCAGAGTGAACAAGGCTGATGTGAATACTTACTATGAGTGGGATTTGAAAAACGGAAGTAATGTTCCAATTGCAAGTGGCTTGTACTTGATCCATGTGAAAACGAAGGATTTGGGTGAGAAAATTATACGTTGGTACGGTATTATGCATGCCATTGATTTGGACAGTTATTAAAAAATAGAATGATGAATCGCAAACAAAAGAATATACTTTGGGCCAGTTTGATGGCTGTTGGATTTGTAGGAACTGCTTTTGGTGGTAATCCTGAACGTCAGGGACAGGCAGGTGCTGCTCAGTTGACCATCAATGGTTGGGCGAGATCCAGTGGTATGGGTTGGGCGAATGGCGGTAAGGTATCTGGTGCAGAAGCCATGTACATGAACGTTGGAGGTTTGGACCGTTTTAAGAATAACACCGAATTGGTTTTCGCTCGTACAGAATGGTTGATGGGTTCAGGGATTGCTATTAATAGTGTTGCTTTGGCTCAGAAAATGGGTGAAGGCGGCGAAGGAGGTACCTTTGGTATTTCTGTGATGCAATACAGCATTAAACCCATTGATATCACTACAGAACAAAATCCTTACGGAGGTATTGGTACCTTTAGAGTGAATATGTCGAATATCGGTTTGGCCTATTCTAAGAGCTTCAGTAATAACATCTCTGCCGGTGTCATGGCTAAGATCGTTTCGGAGGGTATTCCTGATGCAAGCGCGTCTGGTGTTGCTTTGGATGCGGGTGTTCAATACGTAACAACATTCCGTCCTACCAAGGGTGGTATGAAAAAGGATGATTTCAAGTTTGGTATTTCGATGAAAAACATCGGACCCGATATGAATCATACGGGTGATGGATTGAGTTACAAGGCGATTTTGGATAATGGTACGTTTACCAAAACTGTTCAGGTGAAGGTGGATCAGATCAAATTGCCAGCCTTGTTGAACATTGCTGCTTCTTATGATATCCGTTTGGATAAGAACGCCAATCAATACGATAATAAGTTGACTGTTGGGTTCGGATTTACGAATTATGCGTATACTGCGAACCAGTTGACGTTGGCTTGTGAGTATTCATATAAGGAATTCTTGACATTGCGCGGTGGATTTGTTTATCAACAGGGAATTTTTGACAGCGAATTACGTCCTTCCGCCTTTACGGGTCCACAAGCAGGTATTAGTTATGATTTTGCGGTGGGTGAAGACGGCAATCAAGTTAGTTTAGATTACTCATACAGGGCAACAAATCCTTTTAATGGTGTGCATTCATTTGGTTTGCGCATTGGCTTAGGAACTGCCGAATAATACAAGCATTTTTATATATTTGTAAAGTGTGCATCAGTGGCTAACGCTGGTGCACATTTTTTCTTAAAAACTACCAACGATGAGCGATATACAATATGTATCAAAGGAAGGCTTAGAGAGAATGAAGCAAGAGCTTTATTTGATGAAGCACGAGGAACGTCCTAGTATCACCATTGCCATTGCGGAAGCGCGTGACAAAGGGGATTTGAGTGAGAATGCAGAGTATGATGCGGCGAAAGAGGCGCAGGGTATTCTGGAATATAAAATCAGTCAGATGGAACATATGGTTGCTAATGCCAGGGTTTTGGATACTTCAAATCTTGATACTAGCAAAGTGAGCATCATGTTAAATGTCCGCGTGAAGAACCATAATGTAGGCAAGGAAGCGGTTTACCGTTTGGTATCGGAAAGCGAAGCCAACTTGAAGGAAAACAAAATTTCTATCAAAAGTGCAATTGCACAAGGTTTGATGGGGAAAGTGGTTGGCGAAACTGTGAATATCACTGTTCCTGCCGGAACGGTGAAATTGGAGATTTTAGAGATTTTCGCATAATCTAATTATGGCAACGTTGTTTTCGCGTATCGTGGCTGGTGAAATCCCTTGTCATCGTATCTGCGAAGATGAAGATCATTTGGCATTTTTGGATATCATGCCCTTGGTGATGGGACATGTTTTGGTAATCCCTAAACGCGAAGTGGATTATATCTTTGATTTGTCGGGTCCTGAATTGGGTGCCTTATGGCAGTTCGCTCAAGGTGTTGCCAAGGCTGTAGAGAAGGCTGTTCCGTGTAAACGGGTTGGTGTTGCGGTGATCGGGTTAGAAGTGCCCCACGCACATATTCATTTGGTTCCTCTTCAAACCGTGGGCGATATCAATTTTACCAAAGAAAAGTTGCATCCCAGTGAGTCGTCGTTGGCGGAAATGGCCGCATTGATTCGCACCAATTTGCAAGGGTAAAATCGGATTGATTTACTTAGGTTTGTAAAGAATGAAACCTGAATTATTTCATATTGCTGGATTAACGATTTATGGATACGGTTTCTGTATTTTGGTAGGCGTTGTTGCTGCATTTTTTCATTTGTATTTGAACCGGGTAAGATTGGGGATGGATACAGATAGCATAAGCACGGTGATATTGATTTGTTTTGTGGGTGTGTTTGTGGGAGGGAAGGTTTTTTATTTTTTGGAAGACCCTGCTGGACATTGGTCGCGGATGGATCAGTTCTTTGGAGATCTAGGCAATGGATTTGTATTTTATGGTTCTTTTCTGGTCACACTGGCGATGCTTTGGGTTTGGATGCGCAAGATTGGCTGGGATTTTTGGGATAAGATGGATGATATTGGCATCGCTGGTGCGTTTGTGCATGGCTTTGGTAAGTTGGGTTGCTTCTTGGCAGGCTGCTGTCATGGCGTGGTTTGTGTGAATCCCAAATATGGCATAATTTTTAATGATGTGAAGTCGCACGCCGAGCCCTTGGGCGAGGCGCTATACCCCGTACAATTATGGGATTCGGGAATCGTGTTTTTTAGCATCGCAACGATGTTGTGGATGCAAAAGCGAGGGAAGACATTTGGCGGACAGTTGTTCTTCTTTTATGCCTTAATCTATGGTGTTGGCAGGTTCTTTACGGAAGGGTATCGCGGGGATATCTCCAGAGGTTTTGTTTTCAACGGACTGTTATCGCATAGCCAGTTTATCGCTATTTTGGTGGTGACCTTTTCGGGTATCGGATATTGGTTTTTGCGAAGGAGGCAGCTGCTTAAAGCATGAGGTTTGTAGATGTAATTGGGCAGGATCAGGTGAAAGCTAGGCTCCGTCATGGCGTTGCCGTGGGCAGGATCCCGCATGCTCAGTTGATGTTGGGGCCAGAGGGGAGTGGCGGTTTGCCGCTGGCATTGGCCTATATTCAATTTGTGATGTGTCCAAATCGTACAGAATTGGATAGCTGTGGGGAATGTCCAACCTGCAGAAAGCTATCATCTTTTACCCATCCAGACGTTCATTATACTTTCCCTTTTCCCAAGAAAGCGGGCGAAATGGAAGCTTGCTCTGATGTTTATCCTCAGTGGCGTGAGGCCTTGAAAGACGATGTTTATATGAGCTACGGCGATTGGATGCAGCAGCTCAATGCCGAAAATAAGCAAGGCAATATTCCAACCAAAGAACTTCGCAACATCATAAAAAATTTGTCGTTGAAGGCCTATGAGGGCAACATGAAGGTGAGTTTGGTGTGGTTGCCCGAATATTTGGGCCAAGAAGGCAACATTATACTAAAAATTCTAGAAGAACCGCCGGCGGGGACTTTGTTTTTGTTGGTGGGGTCGGATGTGGACGATATATTGTCGACGATTGTATCCAGGACACAGCTAGTGAGGATGGCGCCTATCGAAGATGCAGCGTTGAGTGAAGCGCTGGTTGTGAGAGATGAAATAACGGAGGCCGATGCGCAACGACTTGCTAAGGTTGCCCAGGGCAATTATCATTTGGCAAGAGAATTGGGTAAGGAGGCAACGAATCCGCATTTGGATGCTTGGCGAGGGTGGATGACGATTGTTTTCAAGCGGAAAATGGGCGATGCTTTTGCTTGGAGCGATGATATGTCGTCTCTAGGTAGGGAAGGTGTTAAATCGTTCTTGCTCTATGGTATTCAAGTACTTAGAACTTGCGCGGTGGTGCCCTATTCAGGGTCGGAAGGATTGTGGGAAGGACCAGAATTGGATTTCGTGAACAAATTCAATACACTACAATTGGGTCATGAGGTCATTGGGAAGATGGTGAAGGTTTTAGAGGATGCGATGTACAGCATTGAGAGAAATGGGAACCCCAAAATTATATTGATGGATGCGAGTTATGGGTTGGTGAAATCAATTATGAAAAAAAACTAGACGGTCAGACAACCAATGGGGGGATATAATCTTCTTTAGGTGAAATCTGGATCATGTTAACATCGAATGACAAATCAACAGGAGCCAAAAGAACATCAATTGTTGCGACAGTGTATCGCGGGAGACCGCAAGGCACAGCAAGGATTGTACGATCTTTTCGCCCCCACGGTGTATGCCATTTGTATGCGATACATGGGTAATTCAGACGATGCCAAAGATATGTTACAAGACACCATGGTAAAGTTTTATCAAAAAGCGGGAGAGTTCAGATTCCAAGGATCCTTGGAAGGCTGGGTGAAGCGCATCGGTGTAAACGCATGTTTGGATCAGCTGAAGAGAAATAAAGCCAAATTTACTACAGACATAGAGAATGCTTTTGGTTTAAGCGGTGATGTCAATGCGGCTCAACCACTAGAAACAAAGGATTTGATGCGATTGCTCGGCACACTCCCTGATGGGTATCGTACGGTTTTTAATTTATACGCCATTGAGGGATTCTCTCATGGTGAGATTGCCACATTGTTGAATATTTCGGAGAATACAAGTAAGTCACAACTGTTTAAAGCCCGCAAATGGCTTCAAGCGAAATTGGAAAGGAATTGATGGAAGATTCGTTGAAACATATCGATGAGCTTTTTCGATCCCAGTTGGGTTCGGCCGGTGTTACACCTCCTGCAGGGGTATTTGAGCAGTGCGTTCAGCAATTGCAATCTTCGGGAACAGAAGGTCAAGGTTTGAATCAGGGCGCATCACAACAGGGCGTCCATTCCGGATTGGGAAATGCAGTGGGAAGTGTTGGAAAAACATTTTTTGGATTGTCGGCAAAGGCTAGCCTTGCCATACTTGGTTCCGTTGTGGCTGCGGTCCTTGTGGTATCGGCTATCTTGAACAGCAACGGATCTGTCAACCATTTGAAAGATGTGAATGCTGGGATACGGTCAGAGGTCGACAAGAATTTGGATCAGACAGCCGCGGGAATTGATAATAATTCGGATAAGGGTGCTGGTTTGTCGGCTAAGACCAACGCTGAAATTGGTAATAGTTCTTCTGATGTAAATGCAAGGACGACGTCTCTGGATAAAATAGATTTTGTGGCCACTTATGGGGGGTCGATTCCAGTGCTTCGTAAGAATTATGTTGGAGGGAAAAATAATGTTGGAGTGGAAAATTCCGGGGGCGGGAATGGTGGATTTGGCATAGAAAATTCATCGAATGTGCCTCGGGAAAATTCATCGAGTGAAATGTCAGTTAAAGTACCGACAGATAATTCAAATCAATTGAGCCGAGCTACAAAAGTGGTAGCTGGGAATATAAACCCATGTCAAAAGTATGCAAATCAGTGGAAGCCGGTCATCGCAGATATTGTTGGTGGGATTGTTTCGTTGGGTATTGAGGGGAAATATGAAAAAATGCGGGTTGATTGGGCCGACGGTGAGCGTTCGGAAATATTAACCGATCAAGTGGGTGTTGAAAGGGTTTCGCATCAATATTGGGTAGGTCATACGAGGGCATTTGTTGTTAAGATGTTGAATGAGCGCAGGGTTTTGGATGAAAGAGGATATTCTATGATTTGTAGGGACAGTCAGAGAGTTTCGGTTAGTATTTCGCCTGCGGGTGATGCGACAGATATTTTTGTCCCAGATGTTTTTACACCCAACGGGGATGGATTTAATGAAGAATTTTACATTGGGATGGCACAGCCTCAAATGTTCGATATGTGCGTCTTTGATTTGAATAATCGCTTGATATTTAGGTCAGACAACTACGATGCAAGATGGAAGGGACTTTGTGGCGCAAGTGTTTGTCCAGAAGGTGTTTATCGTGTAGTTATATCCTACAAATATAGCGGTGATAAATCGTTAAAGTATGCCAGAAAATCTGTTAAGTTAATTTATAAAGCAAACCAATAATTTTAAAAATCGAATATGAATTTTACTCATAATATATCACATAACCCAAATAATTCGGGCAACTCCTTGGGAAATTGGCCCAAATTTTCTATTTTTGACCGATTACACAAAGCAAACTCACCTAAAATGAAAGGTTTTATTACAATAATGAAAAGTGCACTACTAACTTTAGTAGCGGCATTTGCTATGATTGGCGACACTGCGGCGCAGTGTACAATCCAGTACAACGGATCCCCTTGCGTAGGAACTCCAGTGAGTTTTTATGGAGAAGCGGCCGGTACAACCCATGACTGGGATTTTAACGGAGAAGGCTCGCAAACAGGTTTGAAAAACTTGAATTTTGCGTTCAAAACAGCAGGAAACAAGACAATTACTTACATCACAACACTCAATGGTACCAAGTGTACGTCAACGTTGAATTTGGTGGTAAGAACAGCACCAACGATCAAGTTGAAATTGCAAAACTTGTATGAACAGTGTTTTGAAAAGAACCTTTTCTGTTTCACGGATAGTTCTTTCAACAAGAATGGTTCAAAAATCGCGAAGATTCGTTATTTGGTAAGTGATGGTCAATTGTTTGAATATACCAAGCCAACCATGCCTCAAACTTTCTGTTTCTCTGTAAAGGATGAGCGCGGTGGAAGTTTCGACATTTTTGTTGAGGTTACGGACGAGTGGGGTTGTGTGGATACAATGAAGTTGACTGGTGCTGTGAAAGTGCGTGAAAAGATTGGCGCGCGTTTTACGAGTAATAAGCCTGTAGCTTGTGATAGTGTAACTGCGACTATTCAGAATATTTCTCGGATCGACAAGAGTCAGGTGAAGAAAATTACTTGGTATTGGGGTGATGGCTCTACGACTACGGATTGGGGACCAACAATTAAAAAGACTTTCTATGGTCAGGGTACTTATAATTCTAAAGTTGTCATTGAAACGATAGATGGTTGTAAAGACTCGTTTACGGTTACGGCGGCAGCTTCTGTATTTAAGTCGAAAGCTACAATTTGGGCCAGTAAAGATTCTGCTTGTATTTCTGATGCAAAGATTGATTTTGGTGTAGACCAAGTTCCGGCGGGCGCTACTGGTTTGTTATGGAACTTTGGTGATCCAAACACGGGACCACAGAACTTTGACAACAAGAGTTGGAATACAAGTCACGGTTTTTCTGGACTCGGGCCTTTCTTGATTAATTTGACATATTCGCACCCGATTTGTGGTAATAAATCAGCGTATGATACAATTATTGTATTGGGTCCGGTTTCAACCATTGAAGTTGCAGGAAATCGTTTGGCAGAATTTGAGGTATTCCAATGTCCAAAAGATGTAATGGATACGGTTCACTTTAAGAACTTCTCAACTTTCTATCATAACGATCGTGATTTTACAGATGATGATAGTACATTCTATAAATGGAACGGAACTTTAGGTCACACATTCCAAAAGAATGCCAATGGTACTCCAAAGCAAGTTTGGCAGAAGCCTCTGCGAAATGAGAAAAACTCAAATGGAACCAAGAGCGTCTATGCAGGAGGAACCATTGCACCGGCTGGTGGAAATGATTACTTAAAGCGGGAGCGTGTTTGTGCTGTTAGACTTTGGGATTTCAGTGATACCTATGCGCCAAAGTGTACTACGGACGTTACTAGGAATAAAAACGTTTTTGTAAACTGTCAGTATTCACGTGATACATTGCCAACCCACTATTACAAATCATGGGATTTGATTTTGTTGGAGAGATTTAAGACATCGCCAATGGAAGATGCGATTTTCATCACAAAAACTGGTCTTTGTAAAAAGATTCAGGTTTGGGCATCGGATACATTGTGGGTAGTGTTGGATACAATTGTTTTTGTACCTAAAACAAAGGCAGATTCAGCCACTGCGGCAACTGCCAAATACAAGAATGCAATCAAAAAGTATGCTCCGTACTATAAAATGAAGGGAATTGGGGAGCGATTGGTAGAGGATTCGGTTACGATTACTTTGGGTGCAAAAGATTCTGTATACATTAATAAGACATTATATGTAGGTCCAAAGACAGTGTTGGCTAAGGATAAGGACATTATCCGATTGACAAGCAAGACGGATTCTATTGTTTATAATTTCTATGCATATACTCGTAGGGATACGCTGCCTTTGCCATTACTTAAAATTCGATTGGCGAAGGGTGAAAAGCCTACAAAAGTAAAGATGTTGTTAATGTCTAAGATGGGACGTTTCAATGGCTTGAATTATGGTACTGATTACATCATTGATTACAAGCGATACCGCGATTTGTATTACGCAAAGATTCCTCAGTGTAACAACGTTAAGCTGAATCATAAAGATACTTGTCACCCAATGAAGTGCGAAAACGAAGCTACCAAGCAGTTGGCGATGCTACATGCCAATGCGGGTGGTGTTGGATCGGGTTTATTGAAAGATGCGATTGAATGTTTGGGTGCGAAGAACCCACAATATGGTATCACCTTTATTTTGAGTGATTTAAAGCCAGGATGTACTTTCTCTATGGTTGAAATCAACTTTGATTCTACCTGTAATCCAAATGGTTGGGTCGCATTGAGTGGTTTGAGTCCAGGTTCACGTCCTCCAGGACCTCCATATCCAGGATATCAATTGGCGGGAAATCCACCAAGTAGATATTCCAAGCAGTATTCTGCTTCTCAAGTGTGCGATCCTAGTGGCTGTATTACAGTAGGTATTGTTGTAGGTAATGGTGTTCGCAAGCCGGGTACTTTTTCACCTCCAACCAAAGATCGTCCAATTTGTAGCGATACGCAGTGGTACAGGCAGTTTGCTTGTTTCCCAATGATTGATCCTGCATTTGAGGTAATCATTCCAAAGACAAACTCTGTAGGTATTCGTAAGATTTGTAAGGGAGATCCGGTGATTGTTCGTCCGATACCTGGCAATAAGACCAAAACAGATGATCTTAAATCACTTCGTTGGTCATTTGAAACGGGTAATGCGAGTCCGTCATACTCAAGAGGATGGCGCCGTTATATTCAGGAAGATTATTTCAGGTATCAACAAATACCGGGCAAAAATCCAAAACGTTTGTATAACTATGTGGTTCAAACCCGTGGTGGTGAAGATCCCGTCCAGGTTCCATGTACAGATATTTGGAATGATGGAAATACTAAAATCACTAAGAGAGATACCATCTTCACTGCGGAGATTCGTGCTTGGACAGTAGGAGCAGACGTATCAGCTGTTTGGGATAAAATGAAAGAGCGTTTGGACGCCCGTGGATTTGATCCATTCTCTTTGTCACCTGCACAGATTGCCCAAATGATTTGGAATAACAAAGGTGTTATTGGTCAACCAGCAACAGGTGCTTATGGTTGTATTGATACCTCTGGTTTTGGTAGATTTATTCGCTACTATTTCATTCCGAATAAAGACAGTATGACGATCTTGCATTATCGCGATACAACAATTCGTCCTACTGACATAAATAAAGTGAGTGGTGTTGATTATCCGTCTTATCGGTTCATTCCTAAATGGGTTGGATATCACTTGGTGAGTGTATCTATGACCTCATCTAATGGAAAGTGTGATGACATTGCAGCATTCCCAGTATTGGTTGGTTTTGCAATGGAATTGGAATTGCCAGATAGTATCATTTGTCAAGATCAGGCAACTACTTTGAAGGCTTTGCCTAAGTATAAAATGTTCCACCCAGATCCAATCAACTTTGGAACATGGGATTTCACAGACTATTGGAGAGATCCAACACGTCAGGCCGAAACTGCGCAGGGTAAACCAAACCGCGAGCCTTTCACCAAGTGGGATTGGAACAAAGCAGATGATGATGCAAGTAAGCCCATCACAATCTTTGGCGGACAGCCTTGGGGTGGTACTGGTGTAGGTTCAACTGTTTCTCCTTGGGTTGATTTGGGAGGCGGTGGATCCGTTGCTAAGTATTACAAAGATGATTCAGGAGTTTATGTCTTTAGAAACATAGCTGGTGATAGTACCGGTTGTATGGATACAGTTACCCGTAAATTATTCATTACGCGTTTGGATGTTAGGTTCAATTTGAACGTGACGGTTCCTTCTTGTAACACAGCAATTGAGTTCTTTGATAGTTCAATAATGCACGACCCTTGTAGTTGGGCTATGAAGAACTGTAATGGTCCAACACCAATGCAGTGTGATTATATCAAAGAATGGTATATTGATTGGGGTGATTCTTCTAACAACTTGTTCAAGAGAGCTGCATCAAATCAATCTGGTTTGCCAGATCGTATCGGACACAAATACACCCGTAACGGATGGTTCAAAATCCAATATCGTTTGAAGACAGATCAAGGTTGTGAGGATACGTTTAGTCGTTGGATTTTGATTCCTGGACCACGTCCTAGGTTTGAATTCACCACAAAAGCAGGTAATCAAGTCACGATTTGTGAAGGCGATAGCATACAGTTTAGTAATTTGACTGATACGGCATCGAGCAAATCTGATTGGACATGGTTCTGGGGCGATGGAAAGATTGACAACAAGAAAGATCAATTCTTGTCTCATACTTACACGAAGCCAGGCAAATACTATGTTTTCCTACAGCAGTATGATTCATTAATCTTGCCTCCAAACATCCGCAAATTCTGTCCTGCGACATTCCCTGATACCCCATCGCAAAAGGCATTTATCGTAACGGTATTGCCACGTGATTCGGTGAGAGGATTAGTACTCAAGATGGCAATTTGTGTGGGTGATAGTAACTATTTCACCGACAATTCAGATACAATTTTGAAATCGTACAAGTGGAGATTCGAGAATTTGAGCACAGGTCAGGTAGATACGATTACAACGGATAAGAAAAAGATGGCATGGAGATTTACCTCACCAGGTCGGATCAGGGTATCGCACTTCGCGGACTACGATCCTAGTCATCCAAGGCCTTGGTGTCCTACAGTAATGGGCGATATCATTTTCCTTGTTGATTCTGTTATTTCGAACTTCACAATTGACTCGTCTAAGACACCGGATTATACATATACTCGAACTGATGTCAATGGAACACAATGGCGTTGGGGTTACAATCACCAGAGCAACATCAAATTGACCAAAGAGCCTTTGATTGTTGATTATGCTGGAAGTGATAAAGTGGTGAGTGCTTCTTACAGTGGTACTGATACATTCTGGATTTGTTTAGAAGTAACCAATTCAACAGGATGTAAGGATACAGTATGTAAGCCAGTCTATGTGAACCAATTCATTTTGTTGGCGAACGTATTCACACCAGGAAATGGTGATGGTAAGAACGATGAATTCCGCGTTCCAATTGCAGGCCAATCATTGTTTGAATTGCGCATCTACAACCGCTACGGTGAGCGCGTATTTGAATCTACAGATCCTGGAATTAAGTGGAATGGTAAGGTGAACAACGATGGTGCTGAAGTTCCATCTGGAACGTACTTCTACCAGTTGACATATCAATTCAAAGGAAAAGATAAGGTTAACAAGGTAAATGGTTCTGTGAACGTGATTCGCAAAGCCCCTTAATTTTTAAATCTAGAATAAAGCTAAGAAAGCCCCGCAGGTTCTGCGGGGCTTTCTTTATTTTTGTGGGAAACAGATATGATGTCGTTTTGATAGTTCAACCAATGCCTTACACTGAGCATTTATAATTGATGCAATAGGATGGATGTTATTTCGAACGCAAAACGGAACAAAAAACGCAATGGCAAATCAAAATTTATTTCATAGCGACACGATTGTTGCGCGGGCTACGGCTGCTGGAGTTGGTGCCATCGCAGTGGTTCGGGTTTCGGGTCCATCTGCGTTAAAGCTTACGGATGAATTGTTGAAAATAGCTGTCGCCGACAAACCTACCCATACGGCACATTTGCGCACGATGTATGATGGTGACGGGGTGATGGATGAGGCGTTGATTACCATTTTTAAAGGAAGTAAAAGTTACACGGGTGAGGATACGGTGGAAGTTTCGGTTCACGGCAGCGAATACATTGTTTCGCGTGTGCTGAGGGCTTACATGGACCGTGGGGCTCGTTTGGCAGAGCCGGGGGAATTTACCCAAAGGGCGTTCTTGAATGGCAAACTGGATTTGGCGCAGGCAGAGGCCGTGGCCGACTTGATTGCGTCTGAGCATCGCATCGCCCATGATTTGGCCTTAAAACAGCTAAAAGGGGGCTTTTCGAAGGACATAGCCGCACTAAGGGATAGGCTTTTGCACTTTACCAGTTTGGTGGAGTTGGAATTGGATTTTGCGGAGGAGGATGTGGAGTTTGCATCGCGCAGTGAATTGAAATTATTGGTGGAGCGTATTCAAGCCGAGGTAGT
>CANHXF010000002.1 GCA_947464515.1 Flavobacteriales bacterium | reverse complement strand
TTGGTAGCAGCGCAAGCAAGGGTGCGAGCTTCGTACACAACTTTACTTTCCCGATGGATGGTTCTTGGAATATGAACAACATGCACATTGTTGGGATGTTTATTGACAACACAACTTTGGTAGACAATGGCGGTACTATTTTGGTGAGCGATGCGTTGAAGAAAGCCTATGCACAAGGCACTGAAGTGGCTGCCACTTCTTTGTTAAACGGCCCGGATGCCATGGTTTCTATTTACCCGAATCCATGCACAAACCAATTCCAGTTGGTGTTAAATGTTGCTGCAAATCAGACGATGCATTACGAAGTTTCCGATGTGATGGGCAAAGTGGTTTACACGAGCTCTATGAACGCTGGAAAATCAACCATCGATGCGAGTGCTTGGAGTAACGGTATTTATACTTTGAAGTTGATTGACGGTACTGCGGTTTATCAAACCCGCATTATCAAAAACTAAGGAATAAGCAAGTTATCGATTAACCTAACACCTTCCAAGGTGCCGGCAAAAACGACTGCGGTAGTAGCTGTTTTGACATTACTGAGTGCGTGTTCCTCCATGATGGTTAGGTCGTGTAATTTGGCCTTTTCCATATTGGGCAATGAAACCCATTCCAAATATTCGATTTCAAATCCCAACCGCTTCAATCGCTCGCATTCTTGGTCTTGAACTTCGTTATGATTTTCTAAACTATTGCTAATTCGTAGCATCGATGCATAAATCTCAGCAGCTACCTCTTTCCCTTTTGAGGTTAAACGTTCGTTGCGAGAACTTAGCGCTAGCCCCGATTCGTCTCTGAGTGTTGCAACCCTAAAATATTTGATTTGTGGGAAATATGCCGCAAGTAGTTTTTCTACAACCAAACACTGTTGCAAATCCTTCTGACCAAAAAAGACGGCCTGAGGTTGAATCACGTAAAACAACTGATTTAACACCTGAACCACGCCGTTAAAATGCCCAGGTCGATGCAATCCTTCAAAAATTTGATCCAAAATCCCCAAATCCAATGCGATTTCTGTAAAATCAGCTGGGTAAATCGTATCGATATTGGGTGTCCATACAGCATCAACACCTACCCCAGAAAGCAACGCGAGATCATTTTCTAAATGCCTAGGGTACTTCTCCAAATCTGTTGCGTTATTGAATTGCAATGGATTCACAAAAATGCTTACAACTGTTTGATATCCATTTTTTTGTGCCGCTTCAATCAAGGATAAATGCCCTTGATGCAACGCGCCCATCGTTGGAATCATCGCCCAATTTGCTGATTGACCGCCTCCAAATTTCGCCGTCCATGTGTCCGCTGATTCAAATACCTCCATTATTGCGTAGAAAGAGGTGCAAATAACGATTTTTCCTAGGTTCTTAGTAGATTGTTGTTTCAATTTCCGATTTTTTTATTATACTTTTGTATTCTTTTTCTAAATAGAGTCTAGACAAAACCATGACCCAAACCAAAAAACGCGTTCTGTTTGTGAGTTCTGAGATGTCTCCTTTCCTCGAGACATCACCCTTAGCAACAGTTGCCCGAATGCTGCCTCAGGCACTTCAAGAGCAAGAAAATGAAATTCGAATTCTTGTTCCCCGATTTGGCGTCATTAACGAACGTAGAAATCGTTTGCATGAAGTTGTGAGATTGAGTGGAATTAATATTTCCATTGATGACAACGACAATCCTTTGATCATCAAAGTTGCATCGATTCCGCAAACCAAGATGCAAGTCTATTTCTTGGACAATGAAGATTATTTTCATCGCAAATATGTGTTCAGAGACGAGGCGGGTAAGTTATTCGATGATAATGACGAGCGAACCATCTTCTTTTGCAAAGGCGTAATGGAAACAGTGAAAAAATTGGGCTGGGCTCCAGATATTATTCATTGTCAGGGCTGGATGACAAGCCTAATCCCAATGTATTTAAAGACCATTTACAAAGATGAGCCTGTGTTTAAAAACACAAAGGTTGTCTACAGTGTTTATAGCGATGAAGATAGCATCAATTTAGGTGCTGATTTTGCGCGCAAAGCGAGCCTAAATTCACTCGACGATAATTGCATGGAGTGTTTTTCTGATGGTTCAGTAAATTCTATGAATATTGGTGCCGTGATTCACTCCGATGCCGTTGTAACAAATTGTGAAGAAGGTCACCGTGTTGTTGAAGCACACATCGCTGACAAAATTGTTATGCGACACAGCGACGAGGATGCAGGCACACAATATGGCACTTTGTACGAACAGCTTCTTGCTTAATTCTACGCTCAAACAGTGACATTTCGTAGCTTACTTTTCGCTTTAGTTTTCTTAACGGCTCTTTCGGCTTGTAAACGCAATGAGGGCAATATTGTTATCACCGGTCAAGATTCTATGGATCAGTTGACTTTATTCAGGACCGACACGTTTACGCTGAAAGCTTCCACCGTTTTGGAAGATTCTTTGCCAGCCAATAACCTTACTTATGTTTTGTTGGGTGAGTTCCATGACCCTTTGATGGGCAAGAGCAAGGCGAGCATCTATGCCAAGATGAATATTTTGGCGCCAGAAAACAACTTTCCCAATGCCATTGAGCCGGATTCAGCCTTGTTGTATATCCCATTGGTAGACGGCCTTAATTTTTACGGAAATTCTCTCACCAAGCAGCAAATCAAAATTTACGAGTTAGACGAAACTATCACCGGGTCAAATATTTACTATCAAAAACAAAGCACGCCCAAGGTAAACAAGAACGTTAGTACGGACTACTACGGGACGATTTACCGACAAAAAATTGATTCTATTGGATATCAAAAAGGCAAAATGGGGTTAAAGCCAGGTTTATTAATCAAGTTGAGTAAAGAATTCGCACGACAGCTGCAACAATTGCCAGCGGAAGCCTATCAAACCAACGAAGGTTTATTGAAGCACTTTAACGGCATCGCGATTGTACCTCAAAACGATGAATTAAACCCTGGGGAAGGTGGATTTGGTGTACTCGACCTAGCCAATGCCATTAACATCAACTATCGCGCTAAAATTTTACTTTATTACAACGATACAAGTACTTATATTTTTGGCTTTGATTCAAGATCTACCATCGTAAACAACAGTGAAACAGGTCCTTATCCAGAATTTGTTGAAGCTCAATTACGTCAACCAAACAAACATTACAACACCACCTATGTTCAGTCGTTGAACGGCGTAAAAACCAAAATTGAAATCCCCTATTTATTGAATTTGGTAAAAAGCGGAACAAATGGCGAGAACAATGTCGGGATTAACAACGCCACGCTTAGACTTTACGTGGATGAGAATACCACTGTTAATTATTTTGCGCCCCCCCGGATGAATTTATTTCAACCTACTTCACGCAGCAGCGATAGGAATCGTTTGGTGGAAGATGCATTGGCAGCTCCTACGAAGTTTGGCGGGGTTTTTAACGACAAGGGTAGATATTATCAATTTGATATTACCAGGCACATGCAAAATGTGTTGAATGACATGGCCTTTAGGGGTGCAGACAACAATTTGGGATTGTATTTTGCCGTACCCACGGACAATCCTGTAATTGGGGCAAGGGCAGCCATCGACCATTCAAAAACAAAATTGATTATCACCTATACCAAACCCAAATAGTATTTCATTGTTACATCTGCATGGCAAATCGTAAACCATATCAACTCGTAAGTAGAGAATGGAAAAAGGAAGACACCACCTTTGAAATCAATGGCGTTTGCATTGGCAAAGATTTGGTAATGATTGCAGGTCCTTGTGCAGTTGAAAATAGAGAACAAATTTTTACGATTAGCGAATACCTATCCAAATTAAACATCAAATTTCTTAGGGGCGGCGCATACAAACCACGCACTAGTCCATATTCATTTCAAGGGTTAAAAACAGAAGGTTTACAACTACTCCGTGAAGCTGGCGATAAGTATGGTTTGGCGGTGGTGAGCGAAATCATGGGGTTGGACAAGATTGATGAATTTTGCGAATATGCCGATATTCTCCAAGTGGGAACACGCAACATGCAGAATTACCCCTTGTTAAAAGCATTGGGTAAAAGTGGAAAGCCTGTGTTGTTAAAAAGAGGCATGAGCAGTACCATTGAAGAGTGGTTATTGGCAGCGGAATATATCGTTAGCAGCGGAAACGACAGGGTAATACTCTGCGAACGTGGCATCAGAACTTTTGAAACTGCAACCAGAAACACGATGGATATTGCCGCCATTCCATTGGTGAAGATATTAAGCCATTTGCCTGTTATTTTGGATCCGAGCCAAGGAACTGGCCTACGGGATTTGGTAAAACCGGTTTCATTAGCGGCGATTGCTGCCGGTGCAGACGGACTTATCATTGAAGTGCATAACCAACCTGAAGAAGCACTCAGCGATGGCGATCAGAGTTTATACTTGGATCAATTCACCGATTTGTTGCCCAATTTGAGGGCCCAAGCGCATTTGCGTAAGAAGCATTTCGATTTCGAATCGAGCTACGAATTTTCTAACTTGAGTTGATTTCCTAGGTCGATTGATTTCGCCTAGAGAAAATCGAATAGATGGGCCAACCCAATGCTACGATGCCAATTCCGGTAATGGCAATTGAAAACTGACTTACGATTATTCCAAGTGCAACAAAGCCCGCAACAATCAAATAGATGATGGGTAGGTAAGGGTAGCCCCATACTTTGTAGGGCCTTTCGGCATCGGGTTCTCTCTTTCTCAAGATCAAAACCCCTGCTACGGTAATGATATAAAACAGCAGCGAGGCAAAAGTGCAATAACTCAGTAGGTCGCCATAGGTACCACTCAAGCACAAGGCACTTGCCCAAAAAGCCTGCATCCATAGGGCATTGGCTGGGACATTTTTGCGATTGAGTTTTGCCGCACTTTTAAAGAACAAACCATGGTCGGCCATGGCCTTATACAATCGACTTCCAGCCAGAATCAAACCATTGTTACAACCAAAGGTACTCACGATAATCAAGGTGGCCATAAAGATTAAACCCATGAGTCCCGCTTCGGCGTTGTGAGCAGATCCCATCAACACCGAAGATGCCGCAACACCCACACGATCTTGATCTGCATGGGCAATTCCTAAATTGAAGTTCTCTACCAATCCATCAGGACCTATAGCGGCCATCGCATCGGTCAAATTGAGTCCTTTTAGGGGCAATACAGCCATGTAAGCAACATTTGCTAGGCAATACACCACTGTGACAATGAAAGTGCCGTAGAGCAGTGCTTTGGGAATCGTCTTGCTTGGGTTTTCTACTTCGCCCGACATAAACGTAATTCCCTGCCAAGCATCGGAGGAAAATAAACTACCTACCATGGCGCTGGCAAATGCTAGAAGCAAACCAATACCAGCCAACGATTGCCAATTAGGGACAACCTCGTTAAGTTGAGCGCCACTCGCACTTATACCATTGGTTTTTAGTGGATTCGAATCATCTGGCGACACAAAATGGGAAGCCCCGGACGACATGTTTTCCCAAAAGTAGTTTTTAACACCATTTAGACTTCCGCCGAATAAAACATAAAGGCCACCCATAATCAATGCGCTTAATGCGATCAATTTGGCCAATGTAAATATGCGTTGCACCCATTTTCCCTCTTGGATACCGAGACTATTAATCATCGTTAACAAGAAAATACTTCCAATGGCTATGAGCTGGCCTGCGAGCAGTTTAAAAGTTGTGCCGCCTTCACATTCACCATCGCCAAACAAAACAAAGCTGAAAACCACTTTTTCATGGTTCCAGGTGAAAATCCCCAAATGCTTGGCAAAAGCCATCGCAACGGCGGCAATCACACCTGTTTGAATAACTGAGAATACGGCCCAACCGTATACAAACCCCATCCGTTTTCCATAAATACGAGTTACAAAATTGTACTGACCGCCGGCATTGGGCATCATCGCCGCCAATTCGCCGAAACTGAGCGCCGCCATCAGCGTGATTACACCGGTTAACAACCAAGCCAACAATACCAACGGCCCACTTCCGAGCTGCCTGGTCATGTCGGATGTTACCAAAAATATCCCACTCCCTATCATACTGCCAGAAACCAGCAGTGTAGAATCAAATAATCCCAATTTTTTCGTCGCGCTCATACTCCTTAAAACGGAATATTACAAAAAAGGCCTGGGGTTACCAAGCCTTTTCAGAAATATGGATAATACTTAAGGTTTATTATTTAGATTGGAGTTTCTACGAGAATAGGCAAAATAAACTACCAAGCCCACAAGCATCCAAACCATCGCTGCTTTCAAAGTGAAAGCATCTAAGGCGATAATCATTGCCGTACAAACCAAAATACCCAACACTGGCACTAGAGGCACCAACGGTGTTTTAAAAGGTCTTGCTAACTCTGGATTGGTTTTGCGCATCAACAAAATTCCAATACAAACTAAAACAAATGCGAACAACGTTCCGAATGAGGTCAAATCTCCCGCAATACTGCCAGGGACAAAAGCCGCAAATGCACCTACAAAGAGGAATAAAATCCAGTTTGCTTTAAACGGAGTTTTGTATTTGGGATGCAATTCACCAAAGGCTTTGGGAATTAAACCATCTTGACTCATTGAATAAAATACTCGGCTTTGGCCCATTAACATTACTAATATTACAGAAGAAAATCCTGCCAAAATGGCCAATGTTACACTTGTACCAAGCCATTCATATCCACTCATATAAGTTTTAATCACATAAGAAACAGAAGCTTCTTTACCAGCAGTTGCAAATTCACTCCAATGAGCTACTCCGGTTAGAACGTGACCAAAAAGAATATACAAAACCGTACAAACGGCCAAAGATCCCAAAATACCGATTGGCATATCTCTTTTCGGGTTTTTTGCCTCTTGAGCTGTTGTACTTACCGCATCAAATCCAATAAATGCGAAAAATACAATTGCAGCGCCTCCAAGTACACCACCCCAACCCCATTTAAAGAAGCCTTCGTGACCAATTGTCCCTTCTGGAATTAAGTAAGGTGTGTGATTTTCAGGTTTGATGAATTGCCATCCAACCACAATAAAAATCAAAACTATAGCAACTTTAACAAATACAATGACAGCGTTAACCGTTGCAGATTCTTGGGTTCCTTTGATTAATAATAATGTTAAGGCCAATAGAATTATCAGCGCAGGAATATTCATAATTCCAGAGGTGACAGTAACTTGAGAAACAATATCTGCTGGTAATTTTGCAAATTGATCCGCGTTTAAAAAACCTTTTTCTATTCCTATCCAGTTCCCTGGCAACGCTTGGATTTGTGTAATTACATCCGCCGATGCTTGATAGAGCTTTTCAAATGGCGAGTGACACCATTGATAGGGTATCGAATTCCCCAGCAGGTTATTTAAATATTCACTCCAAGCAATTGAAACCGTAGCCGCTCCCAATGCATATTCCATGATTAATGCCCAGCCGATTACCCATGCAACCAACTCGCCCATTGTTACAAAGCTGTAGGCATATGCACTCCCCGAAATCGGTATCATCGCAGCAAATTCTGCATAGCATAATCCTGCAAAGGCACAACCAATTGCCGCAACAATAAACGATAATGTTACACCAGAGCCAGCAGCATCCGTCGCTGCCGCAGCTGTTCTAACGAACAATCCAGCACCAATGATTGCTCCAATTCCCAACGCGATTAAACTGCCCGCGCCCAATGTGCGTTTCAAATTGCTTCCTTGAGCTTGCTGCAATAATGCATCTAACGATTTCTTTCTCCAAATAGACATGTTTGATTTTGCTTAAAAGACAAATATAGGGATTTAGGCTATTACACCCAACGCTTTACCCACTTTGGTAAATGCTGCAACTGCCTTGTCGATGTGCTCAAATTCATGCGCCGCACTCAACTGAACACGAATTCTCGCTTGATCTCTAGGTACCACAGGGAAGAAAAATCCGATGACATAAATTCCCTCTGCCAACAGAGCATTCGCCATATCCTGACTCAGCTTCGCATCGTACAACATCACGGGTACGATGGCACTGTCGCCATCCTTAATATCAAACCCAGCGGCCTTAATTCCCGCCTTGAATCTTTTTACATTCTCCTCCAATTTGTCGCGCAACGATGTGGTTTCATTCAACATTTTCAATACCTCGATGCTCGCACCTACGATGCTTGGAGCCAATGAATTTGAGAACAAATAGGGGCGACTTCTCTGACGTAATAGTTCGATGATTTCCTTTCTGCCCGTAGTATAACCACCCATGGCACCGCCCAAAGCTTTACCCAATGTACCGGTGATGATATCAACCCGACCCATCACATTGCAATATTCAGGTGTTCCGCGACCGGTTGCGCCAATGAATCCGGCTGCATGACATTCATCGGTCATCACCATCGCATCATATTTGTCAGCCAAATCACAAATTTTATCCAGTTGAGCTACATAACCATCCATCGAGAAAACACCATCGGTAACCACCAAGATAAATCGGGCTCCTTTTTCACGAGCCGCAATCAACTGGGTTTCCAAGTCGGCCATATTGTTGTTTTCATATCGGAAACGCATCGCCTTACACAAACGAACCCCATCAATGATAGACGCGTGGTTTAAACTATCCGAAATAATGGCATCCTGCTCACCCAACAATGGTTCAAAAACACCGCCGTTCGCGTCAAAAGCCGCCGCATATAAAATGGTATCCTCTGTGCCATAAAACTCGGCTATTTTGGCTTCTAAATCTTTGTGAATGTCTTGGGTACCGCAGATGAAACGCACACTACTCATACCAAATCCATGGGTATCGATGGCTCGTTTGGCTGCCTCCAGAACCCGAGGATGACTGCTTAATCCCAAATAATTATTGGCACAAAAATTCACCACTTCACTGCCATCTGCCAATTTAATCACGGCGTCTTGCGGGGTTGTAATGATGCGTTCTTTTTTGAATAATCCGGCTTCTTCGATGCTTTTCAGCTCAGCCGCCAAGTGTTGTTTAATGGCTCCGTACATAGGTCTTTAAAAGACAAAAATACGATTTTAACAGTTAATGTAAACCCATCGAGGCCTTGATTTCCTCAATCACTTTGCGATCATTACTCAAACGAGGCACTTTGTGCTGTCCGCCCAACTTTCCTTTCGATTTCAACCAATCATGGAACGTGTTCTTTGGCACCGCAATAACCTTAGGCAATTTCATTACGATATCGCCTTGGCGCTTTGCTTGATAGTCCTCATTTGCTTGCTTTAATGCGGAGTCCAACACTCGAATAAACTCCTCTAACGATGTGGGCTCCTTGCTAAATTCGATCAGCCATTCATGACCCGCATCCGCTTGATCCGACAAATAAATGGGTCCCGCTGAATAATCCGTTACAATCGCGCCGGTTTCCTTTGACGCAATTGCGATGGCCGATTCCGCGTTTTCAATCACCAACTCCTCGCCAAAAGCATTGATAAACAATTTGGTTCGCCCCGTAATTTTAAACGTGTAGGGCTTGGTATCTGTGAATACAACTGTATCACCAATAATATATCGCCATAATCCGCCCACCGTAGTAATGACCATGGCATAATTCACCCCAACAATCACATCACTCAAAGGAATAATGAACTCGGGGCCTTTGGCAACCGGATAAAATTCGTAAAAAACTCCATGATGCGTCATCAAGAGCAAATCTGATTTATTCGGCGATGCCTGCAACCCAAAAAACCCTTCACTGGCGTTATAGGTTTCGAAGTAATGCATTTTGTCTGAGGGAATCAGCGACCTAAATTGATCTTTATAAGGCTCAAAACTTACGCCCCCATGCAAAAAGAGCTCTAAGTTTGGCCATATTTCGAGGATGTTATTTTTACCCGTGATTTCCAACAATCTATTTAAAAGCACCATCGTCCAAGTGGGAACACCGCTCATACTTGTCACGTTTTCCTGATAAACCGATTGCGCCATTTTCTCCAATTTCTCCTCCCAATTTTCCATCATGGCAATTTCCATGTCTGGCGTGCTCTTCCAATTCACCCAAGCCGGCAAGTGATTCATCAACACCGCACTCAAATCGCCGTAATAAGCATTTTGATTTAACTCATTCACCCGATGACTACCGCCAATCAGCAAACCCTTGCCTTTAAAAATTTCCGTTTCAGGATAAAAGGAACAATATTGCGTTAGGGTTTCTCTGCTGCACTCATAATGATTGTATTCCAAGCTATCAAAGCTCATCGGAATAAACTTGGCGACATTGCTCGTCGTTCCACTACTCTTAGCATACCAAACGATATCACCCGGCCACAACAATTGCTGCTCACCGGCCATATTGCGATCAATCCAAGGTTTTAAATCCTCATAAACTACAACAGGGACTTTGGCACGAAAATCATCGTAAGTACTGCCCTCTGAAATTTGATATTTTTCTCCATAGCGCGTATTCGACAATCGCTCAATTAACTCTACAAGTAATTCTTCCTGCTTCTGATCAGCGCGTTCTAAGTTCATACGCAGATCCTGACTGCGTTGCTTAAAATACCAATTGATTACGGGAGAAATCATGGTTCAATCAATCCATCTCTGAGGCGCACGATTTTTTTTGCATGCTTTGCGATGTCTTCTTCGTGTGTAACCAACACAATTGTATTTCCAGCAGCATGTATTTCCTCAAACAAGGCCATAATCTCATGCGATGTTTGTGTATCTAAGTTTCCCGTGGGCTCATCCGCCAGCAATAAACTCGGGTTATTAATTAATGCCCTGGCCACCGCAACCCGCTGTCTTTGACCGCCCGATAATTCGTTGGGCTTGTGATGAAATCGATCGCCTAGTCCTACCTTGTTTAAAGTTTCGGCAGCCCTTTCATTTCGTTCTTTTAGTGGAATTCCCGCATACACTAAAGGCAACGCAACGTTATCAAGTGCCGTTAGCCGTGTAAGCAAATTGAAAGTTTGAAATACAAATCCGATTTCATCGTTTCTAACCTTGCTCAAATCCACATCGCTCATCTTACTGACCTCCTTGTCGTTGAGCCAATATTCTCCTTGCGATGGCGTATCCAAACATCCTATCACGTTCATCAATGTGCTCTTGCCAGAACCAGAAGGTCCCATCAATGCCACATATTCACCTCTTTGAATGTCTAAGTCGATTTTTTTTAGAGCATGCACCGTCTGTGCACCCAAAATATAGGTTTTTCGAATGTTGGATAACGATATTAATGCCCTAGACATTGCCGTCGATTACTTTGGGAACCCTAAAGAAATCGCTATCACTCTTGGGAGCATTTTTCAATGCTTCCTCGTGGGTGATGGTCTGAACAATAACGTCATCTCGTAAAATCGTATGACTATCTGTAAGATAAATCAACGGTTCAATGCCTTCTGTATCAACAGATTTTAACTGTTCACACATCCCTAAAATCTTCTCCAGATCTTCTTGCATCTTTACCAATGCAGGACCCTCAAAACGCAATCTTGCCAAGTGGGCCAATTCCTTAACGCGTTGTTCTGTGATTTTCATAATACGCCTACCGATTTCAGTTGTGAAGATATAACATCATAGACCTTTTGTTGCAGTGCGGGGATATCCTCCAACGACAAACCCTTGGTTTCAATCGGTGTATGCACAAACATCCTCATTTTTCCTGGCGATCCCTTAAAATTATCAAGATCAAAACGGGCCAAATTGTCTGGCAATGTTATTGGAACAATCGGCACTTGCTTTTCAATGGCCAAACGAAATGCCCCAGCTTTAAATGGAAATTTAATTTTTGGCGCATCTTGAGGAATTCGGCCTTCAGGATAAATAATAAGATTTGCTCCCAATCTATCCATTTGCTCGCCTGCCTCTACATAAGCTCTATATGATCCCTTAATACTCGAACGCTTTACAGCAATATCTAGCGTTCTAAACCAAATGCCAAAAAGTGGAATCTCAGCAAGTTCGGCTTTGCCCATAAAGAAGTTAAACCCAGGCAATAAACTTCCGCAACATACAATATCAATGTAAGAGATATGATTTGCACAAAATACGAATTGCTGGTTTTTTGGCAATGGCGATTCATATGTCACCTTGGGTATGATAAATCCTAAATAACAACAGGTTGTACCCCAAAACCGACGTAAATAATGCGCATATCTGTAGGTTTTTGGAGAAATAAACAAAAACAACAACGGAATATAAATCAACAAAAACACGGCAACGAACCATAGACCCGCCCAAACTATCCAAAGTATAGTAAGAAATTTCCTCATACGCTACGAAACTATGATGTTTGCTTGTAGTTCCAAACAAAAACTATCAGACATACAACCATTCCGGTGGAAACACACATCATCAACTCAAAACCGCCAAAGGCAGATGGTCCGATTTTAACCTCAAAATTCTCTTTTAACGTGGATTTTTGCTTTGCCTTATCTGCTAATAAGACAGATTCATCTCCATCAACAGATTTATCGATGGCTGCATACTGAAGCGACCGCCAATCTTGTATGATTTCCTTCTTGTTATTATAAATATGCTGATACGCAGCAATGTTTGTTCCGGCCATAATGAGCGACATCATCAAGGACAAGAATAAGGCTTTGCCCATATTGATTGGCGTGTCGCCCTGCGTTTGCATCAAACTCTTCACAAACAGATAAACTCCAACACCCGGAATTACCAAATTAAAAAACATCGGGAAAAAGGCTGCGGCAGAATTGGAACGATACAAACCATTGAGATATTGAACCAATAACATAGAGGCGCTCAATGAACCAAAAGCAATCCCGTAGAAAAATACACGTTTAAACACTGTACAAAAATAAGAAAAGGAAGGGCAAAACCCGTCCGATAAAAAAACTAGGTAATTCTAGGATTACGAAGCGTAATCGTCGTCCTGACGATCGTACTCATCAAAATTGTACTCTGGCAACAATGTAGTTTTAACATGGCCAATGGTTTCCGCCAAGCCATCACTGAACTTATTGAAGTCCTCTTTGTACAAATGAATTTTCATTTTTACAAAATTGCCATCATCAAATTTGCTGCGCTTACTTTCTGTAATGGTGATGTAATAATCATTATTACGCGTTGCCTTTACATCAAAAAAGTAAGTCCTTTTTCCCGCACGAACTCGCTTTGAAAAGATCTCTTCTTGCGAATCTCTGTTGTAATTTTCTTCCTGCATCATCTTCTTTTTAGTCAGAGAAATAATTTCTCATGGCAAATATGCAAAAATTATTGAGGTTGTGTATATAAAATTATTATAATTTTTTAAGAAGTGTCAACGACACGCTTTTACACGCCTTCTGATTGGTTTTCAGCACTTTGGCTATCATTCAAATTTTTGTAGTACTCACAACTTACAAGCAATTCATCATGTGTGCCCATGTGCGTTAGCTTGCCATCGTCCAATACCAAGATGCGATTGGCCATTTTTAATGGAGCAATTCGATGCGAAACCACAACCGCCGTACTTTGCTTTAACCAAGCCTGTAATTGATCAATAATATTTCGTTCCGTCTCAGAATCCACAGCACTTAAGCAATCATCAAGAATATAAAATTGTGCCTTTTTGATCAACGCCCTCGCCAAACTCACTCGCTGCTTTTGACCCCCAGATAAGCTCACACCCCTTTCGCCCAAAATTGTCTCCAAACCCTGGGGCCACTGTGTGATATCATTCAATAAACCAGCCGCGGTAATAGCCCTTTGCAATTCTTCATCGCTCGCTTTGCCATCCTCCAAACCAAATGCAATGTTTTCTCTAATCGACTCGGAAAACAAAAACACATCCTGGGGTACATAAGCCAAGTTCCTACGGTAATCCGTTAAGTCGATTTCGGCCAATGGAACGCCATCAAACAAAATAGATTTCGCTTCTCCATTGCCATAATACATCGCCGCGAGCATCTGAGCCAAGGTAGATTTGCCCGATCCCGTTTTTCCGGTGATTCCAATGATTTCGCCTTTTTTTATTGTGAAATTTACGTCACTCAACGAGGTTGTTGTTTTGCCTTCGTAAGTAAATGACAAATTATTGACAGCGATTTCTTGCTCAAGTTTAAAGGGCTTACCCGTTTCTGTTTGATGCGATTCGGCTTGTAAAAATTCGTTGATACGCTTTTGACTCGCTGCAGCCTTCTGAACCAACGCGGTTGTCCAACCCAAACTCGCCACCGGCCAAATCAACATATTTAAATAGATCACGAACTCCGCCAAGTTTCCTGGCGTAAATGTGCCCGCTTCCACCGCTTTACCGCCCAAATAAATCACCAACAAAGTACTCAAACCCATCAGCAAGAGCATCAAAGGGAAAAACATCGCGTTGATTTTTGCCAAATCCATGTTTCTACGTTTGTACTCCTCGCCTTCTTCGTGAAATTTCTTACTGAAAGTAGCTTCCATGCCAAATGATTTGATGATACGTATACCAGCGAAAGTTTCTTGGGCACTCGCCGTGAGCAAAGAGAGTTGTTCCTGAATCACTTTGTTACCACGATTCATTCGTTTGCTCACCTGATAAATGGAAACCGACAAAATTGGCAATGGCAATAATACCCAAAGTGTTAAACTAGCATTGGCTTGAACCATTTGGTAAATCACGACCACAAACGTGAAAAGCATGTTGGCGAAATACATAATCGACGGACCGATGTACATCCTCACATTGGAGACATCTTCGCTCATTCGAGAAAGCAAATCGCCTGTCATATGTTTTCGATAAAATGCTTCTCCCAACTGCTGATACTTATCGTATAGAACATTTTTTAAATCGTACTCCACCTTGCGCGAAACCACAATGAGTGTTTGACGCATGTAATACATGAATATGCCCCGTAATATTGATACTAGTAAGATTGCAACGCCAAAAATCAAGGCTGTATTAAAAATCAACCCCATCACCAAAGAATCGCCAGCGCCACTGATCCAAACGGATTGCTTTAAGGCCTCGTCCAAGCCCACTCGCACCAATACTGGAACGGAAGCAGAAAAAATATTCGTCAGCAAGACAAACAAAATGCCCAAACTCATGGGGATGGCGTATTTTTTCAAATACTGATTTAAGTAATAGAGTTCACGCATAAATAGATTGCAAAGGTAGTAACTGCATCGCAGGTGAAATTGTAAATTGCAAGTGAATTTTTGATTCTCTACGGATTATTTCTCTCTGTAAAGCGATAATATTCGAAACTTTTTCAAACTGATATCCACATTTTTAATAATGTTGCTTATCTTTGCGTCCCATTTGAGAAAGCCATGCACTTAACTGCTGATAGAAAGAAAGAAATTTTTACCGCCTTCGGAGGCTCTGAAACCAATACTGGTAGCACCGAAGCGCAAATTGCAATGTTCACTGAGAGAATTAATTTTATCAGTGCGCACTTGAAGGAATTCCGTAAAGACAAAAGCGCGGAATTGTCGTTGATTAAGTTGGTTGGTAAGCGTAGAAGCTTATTGAACTACTTGATGAAGAACGACATCTTCAAATACAGAGCGTTGATTAAAGAATTGGGCTTGCGTAAGTAAGTTCTATCTTTTATACCTTTTACGATTAAAGAAAAGCCCCGTTCGCATCGCGAAGCGGGGCTTTTTATTTAAGAAATTATAAAATAATGTTTAAAATACACAAAAAACAATTCGACACTGGTGATGGTAAAATCATCGAGATCGAAACCGGAAAATTGGCTCGTCAAGCCCACGGTAGCTGCGTAGTGAAAGTTGGTAAAACCATGATCTTGGCCTCTGTAGTTTCTAACTACGATGCAAAAGAAGGTGTTGACTTCCTTCCTTTGAGCGTTGACTATCAAGAGAAATTTGCTGCTGTAGGTCGTATCCCAGGTAGCTTCTTGCGTCGTGAAGCACGTTTGTCTGACTATGAAATCTTGATTTCTCGTTTGGTTGACCGTTGCTTGCGTCCTTTGTTCCCAGAAGATTATCATGCCGACACCCAAGTGATGTTGACATTGATTTCTTCAGATGAGAACATCCTTCCAGACAGTTATGTTGGATTGGCGGCTTCAGCTGCGTTGATGTTGACAGATATTCCTTTCTTAGGACCTATCTCTGAAGTTCGCGTGGGTAGAATCGATGGCAAATTCATCGTTAACCCTACAAGAGAAGAATTGGCAATGTCTGATATCGATATGTTGGTTGGTGGTACTGCCAATGATTTGAACATGGTTGAAGGTGAATTGAAAGAATTGTCTGAAGAAGAGTTCTTGGAAGCCTTGAAATTTGGTCATGAAGCTGTGAAATTGCAGTGTGCTGCCCAAATGGAGTTGTTAGCCGAAATGGGTGGTCGCAAACCCGTTCGTGAATACAATCATGAAGACAATGATGCTGATTTGCGCGAGCGTGTGATTGCAGAAACCTCTGCTGACATCCGTAAAGTAGCTGAAAGTGGTGCACCTAAAAATGAGCGTACAGCTGCGTTTAAGGCCATCATTGCTGAATATTGCAAACAGTTCGAAGGGCATGAGCAAGCCAGTCGTATGGTTCGTTTGGCCAAGAAATACTTCCACGAAGCAGAATATAACCAAATGCGTGAAATGATCTTGGATAGCGGTCGTCGTTTGGATGGTCGTTCTACTACCCAAGTTCGTCCTATCTACACTGAAGTAGATTATTTGCCTGCTGCACACGGTTCTGCCGTATTTACTCGCGGAGAAACTCAGTCTTTGACTACAGTTACTTTGGGTGGTAAAATGGATGAGCAGTTGTTGGATGCACCGATGTTGCACGGACATAGCCGTTTGATGTTGCATTACAACTTCCCTGGATTTTCTACGGGCGAAGTAAGACCTAACCGCGGTCCTGGACGTCGTGAAATCGGTCACGGAAACTTGGCGTTGCGTGGTTTGAAGGCCATGTTGCCAATCGATGTTCCTTATGTAATTCGTATTGTTAGTGATATCTTAGAATCAAATGGTTCTTCTTCTATGGCAACGGTTTGTGCCGGTTCTATGGCGTTGATGGATTCTGGTATCCCAATGCAAAAGCCTGTTGGCGGTATTGCTATGGGTTTGATTACTGACGAATCTGGACGTTACACGGTGTTAACCGATATCTTGGGTGATGAAGATCACTTGGGCGATATGGATTTCAAAGTAGTTGGAACTACCGAAGGTATCACTGCTTGTCAGATGGATATCAAAATCAACGGTTTGAAATGGGAAATGGTTGCTCAGGCTTTGAAACAAGCCAAAGACGGTCGTTTACACATTTTGGGTGAAATGGCTAAAACTATCACTGCGGGTAAGGCCGAATTGAAGCCACATACCCCACGTGTAGAAATGATCGTGATTGACAAAGAATTCATCGGTGCGGTAATCGGACCAGGAGGAAAAATCATTCAAGACATCCAAGCTCGTACTGGAACCACCATCTCTATCGAAGAGCGTGATGGCAAAGGATATGTAGAAATTTTGAGTAACGATGGCGATAGCATGGCAGCAGCAGTTGCGATTGTAAATGGCATCGTTGCAATTCCTGAAGTGGGTGGAACATACACCGGAAAAGTTAAAACCATTACTGAATTTGGCGCTTTTGTTGAATTCATGCCAGGTAAAGACGGATTGTTGCACATCAGCGAAATCTCTTACGACCGCGTTTCTACAATGGAAGGCGTGTTTAACGAAGGAGATGAAGTTACTGTTCAATTGGTAGAAGTAGATCAGCGTTCAGGCAAATATCGTTTGAGCATGAAATCATTGACACCAAAGCCAGAGGGTTATGTAGAGCGCGAGCGTGCTCCACGTCCCGACGGTGGCCGTGGTGGTCGTGATGGTGGCCGTGGTGGCCGCGACGGAGGTCGTGACAACCGCAACCGCCGTTAATTCTGCTGGTTCACAGTTTTAAATTTGATACATTAAAAAAGGGAGGCAAAGCCTCCCTTTTTTAATTGGTAGTGATGAAAGTAAACCCTACTTCAGTATACTTGCAATTCACTCAACCAAAACAATCTATGAAAAGCCGCTTCCTTGCCCTGTTCTCAACAAACAATACGTATTGGCACGCTAACTATGAACAGAGAGCTTTACTCATACTGCGCATCTTTGTTTCACTGTTAATGATACGACACGGATTTCCGAAGTTGGAAAAACTCATGGGCACAGAAGATATTAAATTTTACAATTTTCTCGGACTCGGTCCTACGGTTTCTTTGGCACTTTGTGTTCTCGGTGAATTTATAGCCCCAATTTTGATAATTTTGGGTTTCAGAACAAGGCTTGCGGCTGCACTTGTGATGTTCACTATGGCTGTTGCAGCCTATGGAGCGCATAGCGGGGATCCCATCGATGAGAAAGAACTGTCGATGGTATACATGGTCCTTTTTGCATACACGATGTATGCCGGTCCTGGAAAAATCAGCTTTGATTATTGGTTGTTTAAGCGCTCTGAAGCCTGACTTCTTTCCAATCGAATAGTTTTCAAAAATTCCATCAAAGACAATACCCAAATAAATATACATGGAAAAGCCTTGAGTTGGGCTTGTTCTACGATCCAGAAGCGCAGCGGTTTGGGATAAATATCGGTGGGTCCTAACACGGTGAAGAGAAGGAGTAAAACGAAACCTAGGATCCAAATTTTTGAGTTTTCGGATTTCATAATTTGCCAAAACCCCGATTTGTTGTCTTTGGTATCGGAAAGTGATTCCTTAAAATATAAGGATGTCAAAATAAGCAACGCCCCGCCTACTGCAATTACATAGGTGGCAGACTCCGCCATATGATTGAAGATAACCATCCAAATTAACCAAGAACCGGCATAGAGAAACCGGAATTTGCTCAAAATCAATGGATTTAGTTTTCCAAGGGAATTTGATTGCCACAGGTTATATCGAACAAAAAAGACCAGCAAGGGCAAGAGTTGCATAATCAGGCCAAACACGAGCATCATATTTTTATCGGGCTGAAATGCGAACCACTGTTTCAACCAACCCATCACGGAATATTTCACAAAGAAACCGTGATCGTGGGCAAGTAAATCAAACATCGACTGATATTGTGTCACAAGTCCTTCCCAACCCAGAATTGGCCAAGGAAGTATGAACAGCAATCCAAAGACAACAGGAATGCGCCACAGTGATTTTTTCATGGCAGTGGGGAAAAATAGTATGAGTGCAAAAAACAACAGGCCAAACAGTTTTATAAAGGCTGTGAACCAGATAAATAGAATTGCTTTGGTATAGGATTCTTGTTGCAGTGCCACAAATGCCAACAAGAGCAACCCCAACATCAAACCGTTGCTTTGGCTATTTAAAGCGCTTGTAATGCCCTCAAGCAACAAAATGATAGAGAATACTGACTTGCCCCTTTGGGATAGGCCTTTTAGTTTCTGAATAGCCACTACAGGCAGAAGAAGGTTGATTGCCGTCCACAACGGATACCCCACAACATCGGGAAGAACAGAAAACGGAGCAAAAAGCAGGGCAAAAGTGGGTGGGTATTTGAAGAGGTCGTACTGTTCTTGGGGATAATGGACATAGAGATCTTTCTGCGCAACCAGGTGGTAAAACGATTGTTTAAAGATGATGTAATTGTTGTAGTGGCTATAAAATCCGCCGTCTGCAAATAGGTCGCCCCAAGGTAAACTCAAATTTCGAAGTGAAATAAAAACAATGGCGGCGACATACAGTAGACCAACCAGTCTCATGCTCCCCACTCTTTGAAAAACTTGCTCTATTATTTTCTTTATCACGATACCTTGCGCTTGTGACCAAGCCTTTGTTAAAACACGGCTAATTTACTCGAAATAATTTTAGAGTGCTATGATTAGTTCGGTCGTCATTTTAACGAAAGAGGGGGGCAAATGCCCCCCTCTTTCGTTATGTAAATTTTTAAAATGCCTTACTTTACACGAACTCCGTTTTGGAATCCTGCAATAAACGCATCTGTATAACCCAAACCACGAACACGAGATTTTTCATTCAACGCCTCCGCTTCAGAATTAAATACCTTGTCGGTGCAATATTTATAGTAACCACCCTGTTGATATTCATAAACAGAACCAATTCCTTTGTCTGTAAAGGTTTTCACTGGTATTTGTGTTTTTGAAATTGTGAACTGAATGCGGTATTGAACCTTAGTTCCTGTTACAATCGGTGTTAAAATATTGCTACTTGGAGTTACCGTGCGCTGAACTACAGGCTCTGACACTGTAAGTGTTTGATTTCCTGTTTTAACATTGCTCACTTGGCTTGCTCCACCTGTATTATTTGACTGTGCACCAGGCAAACATGCAGGGGCTTCCACTTTGTCCGGAATACCATCTTCATCAGAATCAGTATCAACGTAATCTGGTTTGCCATCACTGTCAGAATCAGCAGGTGCCGAAGCTACCTTTCCTTTTTCCATAGAATCTGGAATGGTATCACCATCACTATCCGTATCTAAGAAATTGGGTTTGCCGTCCTTGTCTGTATCGAAACGACCTTCAACACTATCACTGATTCCATCGCCGTCTGCATCCAAATCAAGATAGTTCGATAAACCATCACGATCTAAATCTTCAGAGCCTTCGCCCCTGTCTGGAATACCGTCATTGTCTGAATCAGTATCCAAGAAATCAGGCTGTGAATCTTTATCTGAATCCTTAGTTCCTTCTGTTTTGTCATCAATACCATCACCATCAGAATCAGTATCAATCAAGTTGGCCTTGCCATCTTTGTCTGCGTCTCCAGTCTTCTCGATGCCATCTGCGATGCCATCACCATCAGAATCACGATCTAAGAAGTTTGGAATACCATCTTTGTCAGTATCTGTTCTGCCTTCTGCAGCATCCGGAATACCATCATTGTCCGAATCCGTATCCAAATAATCTGGGATACCATCGGCATCGGCATCACCGCAAATCATAGACTTCTGAGAAATATCTGCCAAGGCAGCTTCAGAGGCTTTAACCGCAGAATTAGCATTAGACGCTGAACCATCCGCCGAGGCAACTGTACCTTCAGCATTTTGAACTTTTTTCGCAGTATCTACAACATTTGATGCCGGTACCACGTTAGATGCACCATTACAAGGCACAATCGCACGGATAACGAATTCTGTTCTGCGGTTTACAGCATGTTCATCATCCGAACACACAACACCATCCAAGCACTTATTCAAAATATTGGTTTCGCCATATCCTTTAAATCCAATGCGAGAAGCGTCAACTCCACGTGCTACAACATAATCATAAGCGGCTTTGGCACGACTTTCAGACAACTTTTGGTTAAACGCAGCCGAAGCTTTGCTATCAGTATGCGAACCCAACTCAACACTCAAACCCGTATTGTCTTGCATAATTACCACAAGTTTGTCGAGCTCTCTTTTGCTATCGTCTGTGATATCAAATTTCGCCGATGCATAGCGTATGGATTTAATATCAAATAATTTACCCAAATCATCACCCACTTTATAAGCCTTCGCCTTCAACACTATTTTACGTGATCCATCTTCTAAATCAACTACGCTGTCCGCTGTTGCGTAACGATAGCCACATGGATGCGATGATACTTGCAAATTCGGATTTGCATCTTGAGGCGCAATTCCTGAAAAAGAATAAACACCTTTATCGTCGGTAAGACCTTTGGTAGCAATTTCACTATCGTTCAAATCATCAATGGCAATTTCAGCCCCTTTCAGTGGCAAGCCAGTTTCCTCATCGATTACTTCAACTATAACAGGACTTTCCTGAGCTTTTTCGATTTCTTCTTCAGTAGGACCAACCCAACGGAAGAAATACAAATTATCATCATATCCTTTGCTCAAACGGTTAGAAGACAAGGTTCCCCATGCGTCACGATCATGAATCTGTGCTGCAAAATCATCATACGCAGAGTTAATAGGTCTTCCCGCATTCAACACCAACTTGGTATTGCCATCAATAAAAAAGACGTCCAATCCACCAAAACCTAAGTGACCATCAGAAGAAAAATAGAACTGGCCCGAGTCGCTAAAACTTGGAAAGTTGTCGCGGAGAGCTGTATTAATCTCCGGACCCATATTCTTAGCCTCGCCAATTTTAATTCCATTTTCATCGCTTTGTAAAATAGGGGCTTCATACAAATCCGATTTCCCAAATCCACCGGGCATATCTGAGGCGAAGACCACCTTAGATCCATCGGGTGAAATAACCAAATCAGCTACCGAGAATTCAATGTTATTCAATTGAAAAGGAATTTCAGTCCATTTCTTTGTCAGTGCGTTTTGACGCATCGCGAAGACTTGCAATACTCTCTCACGTTTTGCGTTCTTTTTTATTGCATCACGAGTCACATAAATGAATCCTGTATTTACATCTACAAAACTCACATGTTGATGCGCTCCATTTTTGTTGTTGGTTAATTCAGCGGTTAATCCAACTGTGCTATCACCATACTGAGCCTTAAAAATCTTATAGTAAGGTTGCTCATGCCATGCAGAAGTCGACTTTTGCAAACCATTTTCTGTATGCGTTGAGTAATATGCATTTCCTTTTTTGTCAGGAACCAAGGCATATTCACCCAATTTTGAATTGCTAGGGAATGGCTTAACAGAATAGAAGCTAGAAAAGTCATTTTCTGCCCAATAGTTTTCTGCTGTTTTATTTTGGTCGATAAATTCCTGACTTAACTCATTAAAAAATGGCTGCGCTGCATAATCCGTAGATTTTAGGAATAACAACAAACTATCAGACAAGAGGTAGTTTTCCATTTTCCTAGCAACCAAAGCATAACAGAGTTTGTCATACCCATCCACTTTGTCAGCATATTTTGCAAACAACTCAGAATAGGATTCAAAGGCCAATGTGTTTTGCTCTACTTGAGCCAAAGAATAGGCTAACGCTCGCTGATGCGGATAATCCGATTTTTTTGCAATTGCCTTGCCCCCATTTTGATTGATGATTTTGGTGTAATTGTACGTATAAATATCATCGACCAATTTTTTCTGAGCCAATAGACTTGTACTTGTTAGGAGTAACCCCACAATAACCGTAACTATATACTTAGATGACTTCATGTTTTTTCTCTAATTAATTTTTATGTTAGAAATAACGAGGCACTTTCATGCGACTGTTTGACTTATAAGGGATCATGTATTGCAAACCAAATTCGTGTGAACCTCTTATGTATTCATTCAAAGGGGCTGTTTTGCTATCGTAAGAATACATGAATTTGAAGTTTGGATTGAGTTGAACTGCAGCCATCAAACCAATATCGCCACCAGTTCTATAAAACGCACCAATCGATCCAAAATCCTTATACAAAGCATGCAAATTAAAATCTGCTTGCATTGGCACACCATTCACAAATTTGATCTGTGTGGTAGCTTTCAATTTTAAATCGTAATCAACGTCAAACACCATCCCTCCAGTTGCATAATAATGCGTTTGAGAAATATAATTTAGGTTGATTCCAGATGCCGTTGTATTGGGTGAAACAAAAACCATTCTCGGTGCACTCACGGCGGCAAAGAACTTCTCTGTATAAAGATAAACTCCAAACCCCGTTAACGGTGCTGTAATAGAATAGTCATTGCCATAAGAAACATCAGTAGGATTTTGCAATTGAAGTTTCGATAATTCAGCGCGATAATTATAAGCGCCCAACCTCAAACCAACTGCCAATCGCAAATCACGCGTGATTTGTTTGTGATACGCAATATTTCCAGCAACTTCTGTTTCTCCAAATGGCGATGCAACCGCGAATTTTCCGATTTTTCCCGTTTGAACGTTCAATCCAACAGCAAAATCTCTGAAAGCCGGGGCTTGAGAAATTGGAGTATGAATTGACAAACTTTGGTATTTCGGCGCTCCAGGGTAGTTAGCCCATTGAACTCGAGATAAAGCGCTAGCAACCAAAGTTCTCTTGGAACCAGCGTAAGCTGGGTTCATTGCCATTGAGTTAAAATCATAATGGGTGTACATCTGCTCTTGCTGCGCAGTCAGTTTTGACGCCATCGCACAAACAATGGCAACCAACACCCTTAATTTATTATTTATCATGAATTTCATGTTTTATGATGTTTTTAGTTTTTAATATAAAGATTTTGAGACACTGTTTTATCGGCGTATTTGAAAATCAAATAGTAAACTCCTTCTGGTAAAGCTTGACCTGTTTGGCTTGCTTTTCCATCCCAGTCATTTTTATATCCAACACCAGACTCAAATACTAACTGACCCCAACGGTTAAACACTATAATTTGAGGATTGCTAAATACTTTCGATTTCAAACCACGAACATATAACTGATCGTTTACTCCATCACCATTGGGCGAAATACCTTCTGGGACAAAGAAATCGGCATCTACATAATCGGCTACGCCATCTTTATCAATGTCTTTGGTTCCTTCTAAGCTATCTAACAATTCATCATCATCTGAATCCATGTCTCTCCAGTTACCAACGCCATCACCATCAGTGTCAATAGTGCCTTCGGTTTTATCATCAATACCGTCACCGTCTGAATCCAAGTCTAAGTAGTCGGCTGTGCCATCTGAATCAGTATCCGTAGTGCCTTCGATTTTATCGCTGATACCATCACCGTCTGAATCCAAGTCACGCCAGTTACCTGTTCCATCACCATCGGTGTCGGTTGTGCCTTCGATTTTATCAGAAATTCCATCATTGTCGGAATCCAAATCTCTCCAATCCCCTGTTCCATCGCCGTCGGTGTCTACTGTTCCTTCAACGCTATCCAAGATACCATCGCCATCAGAGTCAAGGTCTAAGTAGTCTGAAATTCCATCACCATCGGTGTCAACCGTACCTTCAACACTATCCAAAATACCGTCGCCATCAGAATCAAGATCCAACCAGTTGCCTTGTGAATCACCATCAGCGTCAGCACTACCTTCTGTTTTATCAACGATGCCATCGCCATCTGAATCCAAGTCCAACCAGTTACCAATACCGTCACCGTCGAAGTCATTGGTTCCTTCCAAGTTATCGAGGATGCCATCGCCATCTGAATCTGTATCGCGCCAGTTGCCTAAGCCATCGCCATCGGTATCGGTGGTTCCTTCTGTACTATCCAAAATATTGTCCCCATCCGAATCAATGTCGATCCAATCTCCATTTCCATCGCCATCGGTGTCAACAGTTCCTTCCGTTTGATCAGAAATACCATCGTTGTCAGAATCCAAATCACGCCAGTTACCTATTCCATCTCCATCAGTGTCGGTAGTACCTTCAATGTTATCAGAAATACCATCGTTGTCAGAATCTAAATCACGCCAATCGCCGGTACCGTCACTATCTGTATCTACAGTACCCTCAACACTATCCAAGATGCCATCCGCGTCTGAATCCGTATCTAGGTAATCCGCCGTTCCATCACCATCTGTATCAACTGTGCCTTCTGTTTGGTCGCTAATTCCATCACCATCTGAATCCAAATCACGCCAGTTACCTATGCCATCGCCATCAGCGTCGTTGCTTCCTTCAATTTTGTCGGAGATACCATCATTGTCAGAATCTAAATCCCTCCAATCGCCTTTTCCATCACCATCTGTATCTACTGTGCCTTCCAAACTATCCAAGATGCCATCCGCGTCTGAATCCGTATCTCTGAAATCTGAAATTCCGTCACCATCCGTATCTACTACATCTTCTATAGTATCAGAAATACCATCCGCATCTGAATCCAAATCCAAATAATCTGGTTTACCGTCGCCATCTGTATCAACCGGTGTTGCTGGGGCACTTCCTGCTTCAAAATCATCTTGGATACCATCATTGTCTGAATCTAGATCGCGCCAGTTGCCTTTGCCATCGCCATCAGTATCAACGCTACCTTCTACACTATCTGGAATTCCATCGCCATCGGCATCTAGATCTCTCCAATCACCTGAACCATCACCGTCTGTATCTACCGTTCCTTCAATCATGTCGGAAATACCATCGTTATCAGAATCCAAATCACGCCAATCTCCCGTACCGTCACCATCTGAATCTACCGTTCCTTCGATCTTATCTGTGATTCCATCATTGTCGGAATCTGTATCAATGTAATCACCTTTTCCATCACCATCAGTGTCTACGACTCCTTCCAGGTTATCTGAAATGCCATCGCCATCACTATCAGTATCTCTCCAATTTCCAACTCCGTCGGCATCAGTATCTACAATTCCTTCTGTTTTGTCACTGATACCATCAGAATCAGAATCTAAATCTTTATAATCAGCACTGCCATCACCATCGGTATCAACTTCACCATAACCTGATCCACCATTGGCAGTGATTGGTACCCCTTGAGCATTTACCATAGGTGCTCCAATTCCAGCGATACCGTCATTATCAGGATCACTTCCATCAACTTCGTAAATATCAAAAATGCCGTCATTGTCAGAGTCCAAATCTTTATAGTTTGGTTTGCCATCTGAATCAAAATCTTTTGCCAAAATGGCCATTTCGTTTTCTGTGAAATCTAAAATGCCGTCATTGTCTGAATCCATATCGGCGAAATCAAATACACCGTCGCCATCTGTATCTTTTGATCCCTCAATATAGTCAGGTATTCCGTCGCCGTCAAAATCACGCGCAATTACTGTCACATATACCGTATCCGGACCTATCAAATTGCCTGATGAATCTTTTGCCCAAACAAACACCATATTAACTCCAGTATCGGCAATGGTATAATCTAATTTGCTCACATCCAAAGTATCGATTCCACAGTTGTCATACAATAAAGCAATGACAGCGTATTTCGACATTTTAGCAGCGCCAGTAGTATCGAGATATATAGTGTGGTTTTTAACTTGAAGTACTGGTTTAATGGTATCTAATACTGTTACTTTTACCGTAGCCGTTGAAATATTCATGCTAGGGTCATAAGCTGTAACGGTGACCACATTCACACCGGTTTGACTACAATTGAAAAGAGTATCGCTTAATTTTAGGCTATCAATATTACAGTTATCATAACTGCCATTATCGATATCCATCTTATTTAGTTTAGCAGAACCAAATTTATCTAAATACAATGTCGCTACCTTCAAACTCAGTGTTGGACGAATCGTATCTAAAACGGTGATTTTTAATGATTTCGTGGCGATGTTACCATTCACATCCTTAGCAGAGTACGTAACTGTATTTAATCCTTTATTCAAGCAATTAAAGCTTGATTTTGATATAGTACGAGTTACAGCACCACATATATCGGTTGAACCCAAATCAACGCTATCAATCGACAAATTTGCCAATCCGCTCGCATCCAAATAAATTGTGAAATTGCGGGTGTTGATTTTTGGGCGTGTTGTATCTTTAACGTTAACGATAAAGTTCACGCTGTCTTTGTTAGAGTTTACATCAACGATTTTAAACTTAACCGTATTATATCCAATATTGCTACAGTTAAATGTCGTTTTCGAAATGGACAATGACGCAATACCACAATTATCTGAACTTAAACTATCAGACATGTTTGCGGAAACATTAACACTTCCTAATGCACCAAGGTAAACCGTCAAAATCTTGTATGGCACGGGTACTGGCTTCACCGCGTCAAAATGTTTAATGATAATTTGAACTGTATCTAAACAGCCATTTGCATCTTTTACTTCAGCAGAATATTTGCCTTCGTATAAACTATTGTAAGTTGAGGTAGCTACAAATGATTTGGTAATTGCATTAAAAGTAGAATCGAGGCGATAAGTGAATGATGATGTTCCGCCAGTTACAGACAAAGCAATTATCCCTGTTTTGTCTTGTATACAAACAGGATTGGTTACGGTAGCATTTAATACCAGTACCGTTGGTTCTGTTACAGTTGATGTCACTGTTTGTGTACAACCGTTTGCATCTTTTACCGTGAATGTATAACTCCCTGCCGCTAAGGTTGAGAACGTTGCACTCGCCTGATAACTGCCTGTTCCGTTCTTGTAGGTATATGGTGATGTTCCACCACCCGCAGTTAAAACAACACTTCCTGTGCTGTTACCTTTACAATCTACATTAGTTACGCTTCCGCTAAGTGTTAATGCGGTGGGTTCTGTTACTGTAATTGATTTTGTGGCAACACAATTATTAGCATCAGTGACTGTAACTATGTATGTACCTGCATATAGATTAGTTGCCTTA
>CANHXF010000001.1 GCA_947464515.1 Flavobacteriales bacterium | reverse complement strand
CTGAAAGAAGAGATTGTTGATGCGTTTTTAAAATAATTCAACCCATTAAAATTCAGACTATTAAATATAGTCAATTAAACTTTAAATTGAATAGTAAGAAGCATTTCGCTAGTGCTTCCAACCTCGATGACTCCACAACGAAATAGTGGGTTGATAAAGGATTTCTTTCTCCGTATGGTTGGCGATCAACTGGGTGATTTCCCCGTCTTTGGTCGACTTAGGATCCAAGCAAATCGGAACCGTATTCGCTTGATAATACCCTCTTTTAACCTTTGAGGAACTCAAGTAATAAACCGGCCAATCCAATTTCCTTGCGATTTTCTCAGCTCCCATCATAAAGGCAGTATCCTGACCCAAAAAATCCACCCAAGCCGCACCTTTTCCGGAGCTCGGATTTTGATCGCCGATAAATGCGTTTACCGTCACTACTTCTTTATTGGCATCCAAAACCCTTAACGTCAGCTCCATCGGGATCGGACTCGCGCCAAACTTAGATCGAACCAAAAACATCAAACGGTCGAACCCGGGGTTACTAAGCGTTTTATACAGGCACTGAACCCTTTGCGGGCAAACGATTTGCGACATCAAACAGATCCATTCCCAGTTGCCACAATGACTCATTACGATGATTGCGCTTTTGCCTTCTTTATGCAAATTATCGAACTCATGTTGGTCGATATTCAACATCCTTTCACGCATCTGTTTTTCAGAAATCGACATACCCTTTATGGTTTCAACGAATAAATCCGATAAATGGCTATAGTACTTCTTTTCGATCGTTTTTCTGTCGCTGTCCGATAGCTCTGGGAAACTGTTTTTTAGGTTGTCCCGAACGACTTTAACCCGATACCCAAACACATGGTAGAGCAAAAATCTCATCCCGTTTGAGATCCCATACAACATCCAAAATGGCAATAAGGAAATCAACTTCAACCATGGCCAAGCCAAATACGTAAAGGCAGTGCTCCCTTTTGGGACCGGAACTCGCTTCATGGTTTGCAGCTGCATGACTTACAGGTAGTTAAATTGTTGTCCGGCTTGCAACGACATCACAGAATGGTACATCAATTGGATGCAGCTCTCCACATCTGATTCGTGCACGGTTTCAACGGTGGTGTGCATATACTTCAAAGGCAAAGAAATCAAGGCAGATGCCACGCCCATTCCTGAATATGCGAATGAATCTGTATCAGTCCCTGTACTGCGACTTACAGCATTGCGCTGGATAGCGATTTCTTTTTCTTTGGCCACACCAATGATATGTTGCAAAAGGTTGTTCTGGACCGCTGGCCCGTATGTCACCACCGCACCTTTACCGCATTTGCAATCGCCTTGTATCTTTTTATTGTATAACGGAGAATGCGTATCGTGGGTTACATCGGTGATTATCGCTACGTCTGGCTGAAGTCGTCTTGATATCATCTCCGCCCCACGCAAACCAATTTCCTCCTGAACACTATTCACCAAATACAAGGTAAATGGCAATTTATCGCCCTTTTCAGATAAAATTCGAGCAACTTCGGCGATCATAAAACCACCCATGCGATTGTCGAGTGCCCTACCCACCAAGAAGTTCTCATTCAACCAAAAACAATCGGCTTCAAATACAGCGACAGCGCCCACGTGCACACCCAGCGCCTCTACCTCGGCTTTTGTGGAACATCCAAGATCAATGAAGATATTCTCTTGTTTCGCTTCTGGGTTTTTATCGGTACGAACGTGGATTGCAGGCCATCCGAAGACACCTTTCACGATTTGACCGCCTTCACAATGGACATTGCATCGCATCGAAGGGGCAATTTGAAAGTCGGAACCACCATTTCTGATTACGTAGAGATAGCCATCGTCGGTGATATAATTCACAAACCAAGAAATCTCATCGGCGTGAGCCTCTAAAACAACTTTATAGGGCTGACCTGGGTTGATTACACCCACTGCCGTGCCATAAGTATCGATGATGGTTTCTTGAATGTAAGGCTTCAGATAATCCAACCAAATTGATTGGCCGGAGTGTTCAAACCCCGTTGGGCTGACGTTATTCAGGTATTTTTCTAAAAAGGCTTTTGATTCGTCTCTCATATTGCGAAGTTATCCAAACTAAAGAAACCCTCACCAACATTTAATCGACAAATTATAGTTGCAGAATTCCGTAAAATGAGTGGGGGTGTTTTGCGATTTTCCGTAATACAATGAGACCGATCAACAATAAGTTTGAATGTATAAAACATGGAACGGCCCAAAGTGGTTTTCAACCAAAAACAGAATCCTGAATTTTTCAAAATAGTCACGAAACGCGTCAACGATTATTTCCTGGAAAACAAAAAGAGTCGATATGCGAACTTCGCAATGAAATTCAAGTCTGTGCTCATCCTATTGCTTTACTTCATCCCCCTTTCCTATTTAATTTTTGGCGATGTATCTAGCGTTGGCATGCAATATGGTCTTTGGGCAATTGCGGGATTGGGGATGGTTGGAATTGGGCTTACCATTATGCACGATGCCAATCACGGCGCCTACTCCTCAAAGAAATGGGTCAACGATATGATGGGCGGAACCTTGAATTTAGTGGGCGCTTATAATATCAATTGGAAAATCCAGCACAACGTTTTTCATCATACGTATACGAATATTGTTGGCTACGATGAGGACATTCGCAAAACAATCATTCGATTCACGCCAAAGCACCCTTACAAGGCATTTCATAAGTTCCAAGCTTTTTACATTTCAATTTTATATATGATTTTCCCCTTTGTTTGGATCGTGAGCAAAGATTTTGACCAGTATGCCCGCTTTAGCAAACAAAATTTGTATGAGCGAATGGGCCGGAGCAACAGAAAAGCACTTCTTGAAATCATTGTAATTAAAGTATTGTATTGGCCCACCACCTTGATGCTTCCAATTTATGCATCGCACTTTGGCTATGGACATACATTGGCAGGGTTCTTCATGCACCATTTCATCAGTGGGATTATTCTTGCTTTGGCGACGCAACCGGCACACGTTGGCGATGACATGCAGTATTTTATGTCGACAGACAACGACGGAAACATGGAAAACAGTTGGGCTGTGCATCAAGTAATAACTACTGCTAACTTCTCGGAAAAAAGCCCTTTTATTACGTGGTGTTTTGGCGGGTTGAATTATCAAATTGAACACCACCTATTCCCAACCGTTTGTCATGTTCATTACCCAGAAATCTCTAAAATCGTAAGACAAACCTGCGCCGAATTCGACCTTCCTTACAAGTCTCACCGCACATTTTTTGATGCCCTGATGAGTCATTACGGGCAGTTACACAAATTGGGTGTAAAGGTGGCGTGATTCTTCGATTAAAAACCAAGCCTGATCAAATAGGTTAATACACCTATCGATGCTACAACTATTTGTAGAGTATTGTAATTTGAGTCATACCTCGGCACAGGCAATTTAAGTTCAATTTGCTCTCTATTTCCGGTCGACAGAAAAGTAAACTCATGTTTGTAACTCTCCCTATTTGACCACCCTAGATATTTAACTACAACAACAGTGTGGCGACCCTTGGGTACATTGTTAATTATACATCTGTGCGCAGTTGGACGTCCTACAACTTTAAGCTTAATTGAATCATCAATAATGATACAAAAACGCTCTAAATCGCCTGTCGCTATCTCAACATCAGAGGTGTTCTCACTAAAATCCAAGTAATTATAACGAGGAGAAATACCAAGAATAGTTTGAGCGCTGCTTGTATTGGCTATGACGAACAGCGCGATAAGAATTATTATCGTTCTCATGAGACGAACTTACTCTCTATTTAAGAATAACATTACGGAAAACCGCAAATCGGAGTCGTTGGTTTTACGGATTAACGCAATAAAATAGAATTGAGCATTTGAGCATTCGCTCGATGTGCTATTTAAGCATAAAAAAAGCCCCAAATTTCTTTGAGGCTTTTTGTGGGAGTTGAGGGATTCGAACCCCCGACCCTCTGCTTGTAAGGCAGATGCTCTGAACCAGCTGAGCTAAACTCCCCTTTCCTGATGTGCTAAACGGGACTGCAAAATTAGCACAATTATTGAAATTTCAAAGCAATACAACGCAAATAAATAAGATTTTTCCAAGGAAAAGGGCTTCTATCAACTATTCGATTGGAAATCAATGACAAAACTCGCAAAATAAACACCTCAAAATCCAACAGAATTTCCTCTACCCTGTTGTAAATTCGCATCAATGTCCATCAATCATCACCTCAACTGGCGCTATGCCACAAAACGCTATAACGGAGAATCAATACCAGAATCATCTTTGAATGATATCTTAGAATCCATTAGACTCACTCCTACTTCCCTGGGAATTCAACCCTTCCATGTATTTGTGATCGAAAATAAGGAATTGCAAAATCAGTTAAAACCGGCATTAAACAACCAACCCCAATCTACAGAGGCCTCTCACCTTATCGTTTTTGCTTCTTGGAAATCTGTAACCGAAACCAAAGTGGATGACTATATGGCGCTGATTGCCGAAACGCGTGGTGTTACTATTGAATCCTTGGCAGGGTTCAGAGGCATGGTCTGGGGTTATTTATCAAAACAATCACCGGAACAAATTGAATTGTGGGCCAGTAAACAAACCTACATAGCACTTGGAACTGCAATGGTATCTGCGGCAAGTCAACAAATTGATGCGACACCGATGGAGGGATTCTCAGCAACAGCTGTTAACGAAATCTTAGCGTTGGACAAGCTTGATTTACACGCCGCTGTAATTCTTGCCGTGGGTTATAGAGATCAGAATATCGACCCATTGGCGTCTGCTAATAAAGTTCGTAGACCTATTCACAAATTAATTGACTTCATTTAACTCCATTGTTCTTTTGCGATAATTATCGTTACTATATTTGCATTTTACGATTAAAACAACAGAATGGGAATTAAAGGAAAGTTTGAAAACCAATTGACAGAATTGGCAGAAGGCATTAAAGCAATGGGTCACCCGGCCCGTATTTTGATATTAAAACATTTATTGGAAAATGGTCCCAGTTCATGTCAAGATATCGTGGATCAACTTCCTTATTCTCAAAGTACCGTATCTGGACATCTACAGAAGTTAAAAGACGGTAAATTGATTAAAATGAAGCCAGTAAAAACCTCAAGTGTTTATACCATCCACTTAGAATCTATCGAAATGATTCATAAAGAATTGGGCGATACTTTTAATTTTAAGTCGGAATCAAAAAAGCAGATGTCGTTGTTTTAATCAAACAACTGCGTAATAAACCCTGTCAGTAATTTGGGCTCCACCCAAGTGCTTTTCGGTGGCATTGTCAATCCCTGATCCGCCACATCCATCACCTGCCCAAAAGAATTCGCTGGGACAACAAAGGCGAAATCACATTCACCCTTCTCTAACATCGCTTTGATTTCAGAAATCGGGGTGTCACCGCGCATAAACGCCATTCGGTCGTCCTTGCTAGTATCGCTAATCCCAAACATAGCTGGAAACAACATCGTTTCTATACGATTTACTTCCAGTTTCCCTACTGCGTTGGTATTTGAATCGGTTTTGCCAAGTTCGATAACAAAATCGCCCTGTCTGCTGAGGATAGCCACCGTATCGGCAGCCAAAATTGCATCGTTCGTTATTTGTATTTGCGAAAATGAGAGTCCCGAATTTTCTAAATGACTTTGAACATCCACATCACCTACATTCTTCAATAGCCTGTGAAATGATTTGATAAGCAGTTCGTCGCGGTCCATGATCAACGACATTACGCCTTGAGAATCCGACTTGCCCTCTTTCAACAAAAATTCACTCACAGCCGCCATGCGATGATGTCCATCGGCGATATACAATGAATCCAAAGTCTCCAATGATGAGATCACTGCATCCGATTGTTCATCATTCAACTCCCAAAGCGTATGCTCAAATCCCTGAGCGCAAATGGTCGTAGCAACTGGGTTCATCAATTCTAAATGATGCAAACTATCCAGCAACACAGCGGGCAATTTGTTCGACAACAAAACGGGCTCCGCAACACTGTTCAAAGCCTCGACATGCTTAGCCAAGCGATGGCACTTATTCTCTAAAACATTCTCGTGTTTCTTTACCGAACCACCCAAGTAAGAGGCGGCGGAGACAGAAACAACCACTCCTCTAAGCGGATTAGCGCCGGGTTGTTTTTGCTCATACAAATAAATGGCGGGGCCTTGCTTCACAATCTTACCGCCATCGATCAATGCATTTAGATTGTCCGCGCTCTGTTGGTAAAATCTATCCGTACCCTGTTCGATACTCGCATCAACGTATTGAGGCTTTACCACACGGATAAAGCTATTTGGGTTTTCCTTAGCCAACGACTCCAAAATAGGTTGAGGCAACTTACCTGAGCCGTACGTAGGCACCGATTGTTGCATTTCTTCGGACGGAATCAATGAAGAAAATGGAAATACCCGAATCACTGCGATCTATTATTTAAAAAACGAAGTAATTCTCTCAGCAAGCTCTATCCCTACTCTCTCCTGGGCTTCCTTGGTACTTGCACCAATATGGGGAGATAAACTACAGTTGGATTGGCTTATCATCAAATCGTTGGTTGGTGGTTCATTGACAAAAACATCAACACCCGCCGCAGAAATATGTCCGCTCGACAACGCATCAGCCAAAGCCTGCTCATTGACAACGCCACCGCGAGCACAGTTGATTAGCACCGACCCTTTTTTCATCATCGCGATGTTTTCAGCATTCATCACCTCTTCGCTACCAGGGGTATGCAAAGTGATACAATCTGATTGAGATAAAACCGTTTCCAAAGACTGACCCTTTAGCGTCAACTTGAAATTATTTGCTTTATAGGCATTCGACAATGATACAACCACATCGAATTCTCTTTGTTTATAGTCGTAAACGAGTACTTCCATACCCAGTCCGATAGCCATTTTGGCAACCTCTTGACCAATTCTACCGAAACCGATGATACCCAATTTCTTGCCCATCAACTCAAAGCCTTCAGAATACACCTTTTTCATTTCTTTAAACCCATCGATCCCATGGGTTGGCATTTCACGATTGGCTTTGTGCAAGAAACGCGATAAGGAGAATAAGTGAGCGAAGACCAATTCAGCAACGGAACGACTGCTAGCATTGGGGGTATTGACAACGGGAATATTTTTCAATCCAGCTGCTTTGATATCGATATTATCCAAACCAACACCGGCGCGAGCAATCAATTTCAAGTTTGATGCATTGATGATATTCGCATTGACTTTCGTTGCACTTCTCACGATCAACACATCGTATTCATTGATTTTATCGGCCAATTCCTCTTGAGCGATTTTCGTGGTAATCACCTCAAAACCTGCGGCTTCTATTATTGACTTACCCGCAGCATCTATTCCGTCATTTGCTAAAACTCTCATGATGCAAAGGTCTCCATTACATTCACCAACGCCTGAACACTTTCCAAAGGCAAAGCATTGTACAACGATGCGCGATAACCTCCAACACTTCTGTGGCCTTTCAATCCGGACAAATTCGCTTCCTTACAAGCTGCGTTGAATTTCTCCTCCAAACCAATATGTTCTTCATCAAAAACAAAGCAAACATTCATCTGACTGCGATCTTCAACGGCTGTAGTTCCTTTAAAATAAGGACTATTGTCGATGGCGTTATACAACAAATCCGCCTTCTCTTGATTGCGTTTTGCCATACCTTCTACTCCACCTGCACTTAACATCCATTCCAAGTTATATTTTGAAACCAAAATTGGGAACACTGGCGGAGTATTGTACATACTGTCGTTGTCGGCATGAATTTTATACTTCATCATGGTCGGAATATGTCTGTCGGCCATTTTATCGTACATATCCTTTTTGATAATCACCAAAGTGACACCCGCAGGGCCCATATTTTTCTGTGCTCCGGCGTAAATCATGGCGAACTTCGACACATCTACGGGCTTAGAGAAAATGTCAGAGCTCATATCACAAATCAGCGGCGTGTTGCCACAATCAGGATATTGCTTGATCTGTGTGCCAAAAATTGTATTGTTGCTGGTACAATGGAAATAATCGACATCTTGAGGCACTTGGTAGTCCTTAGGTATAAAAGAATAGTTCGATCCTTTGCTTGAGGCAACCACATTTACTTCGCCAAAGCCTTTTGCTTCGATCAAAGCGCGATTTGCCCAAGTTCCAGTATCTGTGTACGCCGCTTTGGTCTTTAAAAAATTCATTGGGATTTGAAAAAACTGAGTGCTGGCACCTCCTTGAAGAAAAAGGACATCGTAATCATCGGGCACGCCCAACAATGTTCTTACGAGGCCTGCAGCATCAGCCATTACTTTTTCAAACTCTTTTCCTCTATGGGAAACTTCCAAGATACTCAAGCCAGTTCCGGCGAAATTCTTGATGTCCTGTATGCTTTTTTCAAAAGCACTCTCCGCCAAAATGGATGGACCGGCAGAGAAATTATGAATCTTTGACATAGTGTGTCTAAACAGTTACAATTTTACGCGTATAATTGCGGGGAAACAAGTAAATGACATTGTCAAACCATAAAGGAATCGTACTATTTATCCTATTTCTTTCCACCATTGGCTGCTACGGTCAGTATGATGGTTTGGAGGGCGATACGAAGAAGAAGCCCACTCCTTCTAGGGTGACTGACACTAACCAATCAAGCCGAGACACCCAACTCATTGATGATTACCAATTTTCTTCATCGTTTAAGGACAAAATCGAGCCGTACAAAGCCATTGAATTCATGACAAATGGAAATGGTAATAGTAATAATTTTTATCTGTCCTTAGATCCTCAGGCAGGTTATTGGTGGAACCAGAGAATTTTGTTGGGCGGCGGTATCCATGCTGGGCTGGCATCAAACCACGCGAGTTTTGGGGGATTTGGATTTGCTCGATTGACATTAAACAAAATATTCATCCAAGGTGAATATCGACATCTAAATACGAATATCAAAAACACTATGGATCGACAATGGATTGGATCCCCTATTATTTGCATAGGTTATTTATCTAGCGATGATATGTCGAGCTGGATTTCAATTGGCCTCTCAACCAACGGAGCTTATTCAGAAAACATGCCCTTCGGCGCTTTTATCTACCGCTTTGGCTACAAATTCTAATTCGGAAATTTAGAATACCCACTTCAGCAATACCCAAGGCATCGCACCCGCTAACAACAATAACGCTGCGATCAACATCATCAGACCTTTGTCGTTGTATTCTACTGCTGTTTCATCACCATCCACTTTCACCAAGAAAGCGTGCTTGATAAACTTGAAATAGTATCCAATTGATATCGCAGAGCCTAACAAGCCTACACCTACCAACCAAGGAGATGATTGCCAAGCGAAAGAGAATAGATAGAATTTGGCATCGAATCCGGCAGAAATTGGGATTCCAGCCATCGACAAGACACCCACTACCAAAGCAAAAGCCACCCAAGGAGAGCGCTTTGATAAGCCATTGAACATATCAAATCCCACAGGATTCTTATCAGTTGCACTTTGATGCGCAATCAAGAATACCAATACACTGGCAAGGGCATAGGCAAAGCCATAATACCACAAAATCCAAGTTTTTGACTCATCCAAAATCAGCAAGAACATCACCAAATAGCCTGCGTGAGCGATACTACTGAAGGCCAAAGTTCTTTTGACACCGTTTTGCACCAAACCAGCAAGGTTACCCCAAACGATGGTTATCATACCCAATACGCACAACCAACCGCTCCAGGTATTATGAATGCCACCAAAGGTTGACAACAATTTATTAAAAGCCACAAATGCAGTGATTTTTACGATGGTTGCCATGAACACGGTGGTTCTATTTGGACTTCCTACGTAAACGTCAGGTGCCCAGAAATGGAAAGGCGCTGCTGCCACTTTAAACAACAAGCCGACGCTCATTAGAATCAATCCTGCATTGATCAATGTCGGGATTGGCATCCCTTCCATGGCGTGCATGAAACTGGGCTTGATACCCATCATTTCCAATTCCAACGACCCAGTACCTCCGTAAATAAAAGCGGTACCCAACAAGAAAATGCCCGTTGAGAAGGCACCCATCAAGAAGTATTTCAACGATGCTTCGTTTGAAGCCAAACTATCTTTCTTTGATCCTGCCAAAACATAAAGTGGAATCGACAAAACCTCGATGCCCAAGAACAACATCACAATGTGTTGGTAAGATATCATCATGAAAGCACCACAAAGGCTGAACATAATTAACCCCAACTGATCGGTACCCAAATTATCGTTCTTTCTAAAGGCAAATACAATCACTGCAGCAACAAAAGCCAACAACGAAGCAAACATGTGCTCGGAATAGCCAAACAACATCATGTTCGCGGGAACCCAAGATTCTAAAATGGCGAAATTGCAAAGACCTTTGGCATTGCAAAAAGAACAAATCGAGGAAGCCATCAAAGCCACCACTGCCAAGTTTGAAAAAGAAGATTCCTTCTTGTTTAGCCCTAAAAACAAAATGACTACGGCGGCGAAAAATGTGATAAATAATGCGATCATGACAATACTCCTTTAGCTTCTGAAACCCATGTAACAATTTGTAATATACTCGAATGCACCACGTCGATGAACAACTGTGGGACAAATCCAATCAATAATACCGCAACAGACAAAATTCCAAATGCGACATATTCATTCCATTTTAGCAATGAAACCTCATGCTTACCTTCGCCAAACATACTAAACTGCACCATTCTAAAGATGTAAACTGCACAGAATATGATGGTCAATCCGGCCAACAACGCCATATTTGGATTGTACATATAAACCGCCTTCAACAACATGAATTCACCAGGAAAACCATTGGTGAAAGGAACGGCAACCGTACCCAATGCCAAGAGCATGAAGAATATCATAAACGAGCGATTCGACTTAGCCAATCCACCCAACTCACCTAATAAACGTGTTCCAGTGCTCTTTTCGATCAATTCAACCACCAAAAACAAACCAATAACATTCACGCCGTGAACAAACATCTGCAAAACGCCACCTTCTAAACCCTCAGCCGTTAATGTAAAAATACCCGCAGCGATTAAGGCCACGTGCGACAAAGAAGAAAAGGCAATCAAACGCTTCATATCTTTCTGTCTGATAGCAATCAAAGCGCCATACAACACACCGGCAACAGAAAGTCCAATAATCCAAGGCTGGAAGAATTCGATGCTCTCAGGAGCCAATGGCAAATACCAACGAAGCAACCCATACAATCCCATTTTTAGCATGATACCGCTCAATAACATCGAACCGGCAGCGGGAGAATGGGTATAAGTATCGGCCTGCCAAGAATGGAAAGGCAACAACGGAATTTTCACAACAAAAGCCAACAGAATACCTGCTCCAACCCAAATGGATTCGATGCGCGACAATTCAACGGCACGCAATGCTTCGAACGAAAAAGAGTAATCGGCTGTGTGTAGGAACAAGTAAAGCAAACTGGCCAACATCGCCAAAGAACCAATAAAGGTATACAAGAAGAACCTCAACGTAATTTTAAAGGCATTCTCCCCGCTCATTGTCAATGTGATGAAATAAATCGGAATCAACGCAAGCTCCCAAAATATGTAGAACATCAACCCGTCTTGCGCCATAAATACGCCATTCAACGCGCCCTGCATGAACAATGTCAATGCGGTTAACTTCACACGATTCTCATCGTCGCGAATACCCGCCATTACGATCACCGGCACCATCAAATTGGTCAGCAACAACAACATGCCCGTAAGGCCATCAAATCCTAATGTAAAGCGAATGTTCTCAGAAATCCAGGTCAGATCAAAAATGGTCTTCCAACCATTGTCGACGCCAAAACGAGTAAAATAGGTATACAGCACCGCCAATGGAATCAGCGATAACAAGGTTGAAATCCAAACATTGCTGCGCTTACCCAGTCCTGCTGTAACCAAGGCCGCGATGATCGGTATAAGTATAATTTCCATGATTAAAACAGATTAAAGGCCAACAATAAAGAAATTCCAATTACCATATACAACAAATAATATTCGATGTTTCCATTCTGAATCTTCGATAGCAATTTACTCAAACCGTATCCACCGGTTCCAACCCCATCCACTGCGGATTTTAGGGCTTTTTCATCCACGTATTCGGTGATAACATCAGAGGCCGACTCCAATGGCGCGACAAAGGCCATATCGTAGGCTTCATCCACGTAGAACTTATTGGCAAGTACCTTTCCCATCCCCTGTTGATCCGCATCCGCTTCAGGCACAGAGCCTTTGACAACATATTTGTTTCTAGTGTACAAGAATGCGATCACGAACACAGAGACAGCCATCGCCAACAAAGCGATTTCTGCGGTATGCGATAATTCTATGGCATGTTCAGGATAGATAAGAATTGGAGAAAACTGACCGCCCCCATCAAAACTCAACAAATGATGCAAACCTCCAGAAATTCCCTCACCCAAATAATGAGGCAAATTCACTGCACCGCCAATCACTGAAAGCACCGCCAAGACGAGCAAAGGCAATGTCATCAACAAAGGACTTTCGTGCACCTTTTCGTATGCATGATGATGATTTCTGTAAGTGCCATGGAATGTCACAAAGAACATTCTGAACATATAGAATCCCGTAATACCAGCACTCATCAACGCCAAACCAAACACGAGTTTGTTATGGGCGAAGGCCGACATCAAGATTTCGTCTTTAGAGAAAAAGCCCGACAAGAATGGGAATCCCGTAATTGCCAAGGTTCCGATTAAGAAAGTCAGATACGTAATTGGCATTTTCTTGCGCAAACCACCCATTTGACGGATATCTTGCTCGTGGTGCATGCCATGAATCACACTTCCTGAACCTAGGAATAACAAAGCTTTGAAAAAAGCATGCGTAATCACATGAAACAATGCAGCGGTATAGGCGCCACAACCAAGGGCGATAAACATCAAACCCAACTGACTCACAGTACTGTAGGCCAATACTTTTTTGATATCGTTTTGCTTTAGACCGATTAATGCCGCCAAAATAGATGTCGACAAGCCAATCCACATCACTATTTCATTTGCAAAAGGACTCAAAGCATAAATGGCTTCGGAGCGAATCACCAAATAAATACCAGCGGTTACCATCGTCGCCGCGTGAATCAACGCCGAAACCGGAGTTGGTCCTGCCATCGCATCGGGCAACCAAGTATACAATGGAATTTGAGCACTCTTACCCATCGCTCCAATAAACAACAACAAGGCAATGGCTGTGTTGACATTCGACGATGCATCTGTGCCGGTGAATACTCTAGAAAACAAATCTTGGTACTCAAAAGTGCCGTAAGTGCTGTAAATCAAGAACAAACCCAACAACAGACCTAAGTCTCCGATGCGGTTCATTACGAAAGCTTTGCGAGCGGCCTTCCCAAAGTCGACATTCTTGTACCAGAATCCAATCAGCAAGTATGAGCACAATCCCACGCCTTCCCAACCAAAGAACAACATCATGTAGTTGGAGCCCAAAACCAAAACCAACATGTTAAAAATGAACAAGTTGAGATAAGCGAAGAACTTATACAATCCATCATCTTCATGCATGTAAGCGATTGAATACATGTGAATCAAAGTGCCTATTCCCGTAATGATTAACGTCATTACCGCAGACAAGCGATCAAATTGAAATGCAAAATCTACGTGTAGACTTCCAACATGCAAGAAGGTAAACAATTTTTGGTGGATGCTTTCCAACTGACCTGCCTCAGCGGTAAGCGCATTGAAATTCATCACTGCTAAAATGAATGAACCCAACACAGCTGCAGTACCCAACCAACCGGAAACATTTTTTGGCAAGAATCTTCCAACCAAACCATTGATCAAGAAACCAATCAACGGTAAAAATATCATTAATGTCAACATACCTCTATCCTTTTAATTGGTCTAAGAAACTCACATCCGTTTTGCGCGTATTGCGATACACCAAAACCAAAATGGCCAAGCCTACTGCCGCTTCCGCCGCTGCTACCACCATGATAAAAAATACAAATATCTGACCGTCGGCATCGCCCATATAGGTTGAAAAAGCCGTAAACAACAGGTTCACTGCGTTAAGCATCAATTCGATACACATCAACAAGATGATGGCGTTACGACGAAACAACACACCAAATAAACCTATGCTAAACAACACGGTGCTTAGATAGATGTAGTGGCTGATTTCCACCTGATTAAATATACTTAACAAGTTCATGAATTGCCTCCTTCTTCTTTAGGGATTAATACTGCATTGTTCTTTTCTCTCTTGCCCAACAAAACGGCACCTACCATCGCAGCCAAGAACAAAATACCTGTCAATTCGAATGGCACCACAAAACGAGTAAATAAAACTTTTCCCAACGCTTTCACCAATCCGATGCCTTCTACTGGGTTCTTTGCAACCGCTTCTCCTGTGACTTGAAAAGCAGCGGTGACAATCAACAGCATAGAACCGGCGGTAATGGCAGCAGCAATACCCCACCAATTCGATTTCACCGGCTCAGTCTCTTTGCTCAGATTTAAAAGCATCAAAACGAATAGAAACAAAACCATGATGGCTCCGGCGTAGACGATCAAATTAACGACAGCCAAAAACTGGGCGTTCAATAATACATAATGCGCTGATATCGTAAAGAAAGTAAAAATCAATGCCAATACGCTGTGTACTGGGTTTTTACTTGTCACGACGTACAACGACGATAAAATCGTGAGAAACGACAATATCAAAAAGGGAATCGGTAAGTTCTGAAACATAGTTATAAAATTAGGACCAGACTTGGCGTTTAGTGATATCAATGCGAGCATCTACAGTCTCAACCAACTTGTCTTTGCCGTAAATGAAATCTTCTCTTCCAAATTCTGCATCTACGATGCGATCGGTAAGGAAAATGGCTTGCTTTGGACAGGCTTCTTCACACAAACCGCAGAAAATGCAACGCAACATATTGATTTCATAGGTTGCTGCATATTTTTCTTCACGATACAAATGCTCTTCTCCTTTTTCTCTTTCCGCAGCCACCATAGTGATTGCTTCGGCAGGACATGCAACGGCACACAAACCGCAAGCAGTGCAACGTTCTTTTCCTTGATCATCTAGCTTTAACACGTGTTGACCGCGATAAACCTCTGAACGAGAGCGAACTTGCTCCGGATATTGAGATGTCGCTGGTTTGCGAAAGAAGTGCTTGAGGGTAATCCACATACCGCCCAAAATTGCCGGTAAATAGATCCTCTCAGAGAAGGTCATTTTTTTATCCATGACCGGCTGTGAACGATTGGTAAGTTGCTGCATGGTAATTAACTAGCGCTGTTTAGGTGCTTCATTTTAACCTTGTATTTCTTGCGAAGAATACCTGGCTTTTTCATTTTACGAACACTATTCATATTGATGTCGGATACCACAGTTTCCCCATCAGACAATTTAATCGTCAATGTTGGATCTTCAATTTTACTGTACGATACCTCCCATTTGCCTTTGCCGATTTTCTTGCAAGGAATGATTGCCATCGTACTTTGAGAAATCACATACATCTCATCCGCTCTGCCCGTTTTGTCTTGGATGATGGCAGTTTTTGACTTACCCACGCCACCGCAGATTAAGTAAGAACCATTGCAAGAAAGAGGGAACGAATATTTATTCTGCTCTTTTCCTTTGGCCACACCCAATTTCTTGGTCTTATCAGGCTTCACACCCGTTTCACCATCTCTGGTATACACTTGCAATTTGGCTTTCTTATAAACCGCAGCATCCAAAGAAACCGTCATCGTTACTGGAACAACAGCACAGCTATCACCAGGCATGCGGACTTCATAAGCACCACCCCAGTTCAAACCTTCTCCTTTTGCTGTATTCAATGGAATGCCACTGCCAATCAATTCTTCGATGGATGTCATCTTTTTGATTTTGATACAGTTCGATGTTCCTCTCGGACACAACTTGGCAAGATCACAAGCCTTCATTGTTATACCCAATCCGCTAATAAACACAGTAGTGTCGCGGGTACAAGTATCCTTGTAAACAGGTTTTGGCTTTGGCTTTTCGATGGGCTTTGGCTTTTCCAAAATGGTAATCTCTACCCTTCTGTTTTTGGCCTTCTTCTCTTCAGAAGTTTCCTCTTTTTCACGAGGCTTGGCACGACCAAAATATTGACGCATCATCCAATCGCCTTCAATGTCGTTATCAGTCAAATACTGAAACACACCATCCACACGGGCTTGAGACAATTTCAAGTTCAATTCATCGTTTCCAGTAGAATCGGTATGACCTGTAAGGATCAAACGGAATTCATCCTTGGTATCTAAGGTGTCTAACAACCGCTTCAATTTTGCGATTTCCGCAGGCTTGATCACCGATTTATTGGTCTCAAAATAAATTTGAACCGCTGGTGAAATTTCTTTCTGCTCATTGGCAGCGGGCTTTTTGGGTTTTGAACCTTGTGCGAACGACTGGACCGACAATAGTCCCAAAACGATTAACGAGAATAACCTGAAATGCTTCATTACAATTTTGGATGCGAAAATAAGTGATTTCGTTGATGTTCATACACACAGAATCCACAATTAAGCAACGATTTGATTGTCAAATCCTATATTTGAAATCGATGAAGCATTTTACACACCTTCTCTTATTCGTGTCGGCATTGATATTCCCAATATTCAATGCATCGGCCCAAGTAGCAAAAACGCAAGTTGTCCAACTATCGGCCACCGCAAATTCAGATGGCAGCATCACTTTGAATTGGCCCAAAGAAACCTATGCGGGTAACTTTAAGGTCTATCACAGAAATTTCGTACACAATAACAATGTATGGTCTGCCGTTGATGCTACGCTCGCCGGAACCGTAAATACTTGGACCGATGCGACAGCCACTGTTGGAACCGACCGCGAATATTTGGTGACAAAAGTCAATGGTACAACTACCGAAGCATTGGGATACATCTACGCCGGCAACAAGTTCATACCCAAAGCCGAAAAAGGGGGAATCATCCTTTTGGTAGATAGCTCGTATATCAAAGCGTTATCGAAAGAAATCAATACGGTGTACACCGACCTTTATTCTTCAGGCTACTTCCCTACCATCATTTTCGCTGGCCGAAAAGAAAAGGCGGAAGATGTTAAACTGAGAATCAAGGCGTTTGTCGACAAAGCCTCTATCCGTCCGAAAGCCATTTATATCATCGGACATGTTCCCGTTCCCTATTCTGGCTATTTTTCTAGCAACGGAGATCGTCCGCCACCAGATGGTCACGTAGAAGGCTCAGGAAACCACACCGGCGCTTGGCCTGCCGATTTATACTATGGCGAACTGGAAGGTTTTTGGAGCGATCAAAACGTGACTTGTACCACAGGTGGCGATCCCCGACATCACAATATTCCCAACGATGGCAAATTCGATCAATCTGTGGTCGATAACCCCGTGGAATTGGAAGTGGGTCGCATCGACATGTTCGGTATGGATCAATTTTCAAAAAACGATACATTACTAGTAAAGGAATACTTGAACCGAGTACACAACTTCCGACTCGGAAATATGTCGTTCCGCCGCCGTGGCCTAATCGACAATAACTTCAGCACCTTAAACCTTGCATCAACGGGTTACCAGAACATTCCTTGCTTTGTTGGGCTAGACAGCCTTTCCGATGCAGTGGATTATTTCAGCGAGCAAAATAAGGGTTCCTATCTTTGGAGCTATGGATGTGGCGCTGGCAGTTACAGTAGTTGTAATGGCATTGGAACAACCACCGATTTTGTAACGAGCAAAGGAAAATTCAACAATGCCTTTACGATGATGGCGGGTAGCTTTTTTGGCGCTTGGGATAGCAAAAACAATTTGTTGCGTGCCTCTTTGGCTTCAGGTTCTTTGGCTTGCTGCTGGGGCGGAATTCCCAAATGGTATTTACATCACATGGCGATGGGCGTAAACATTGGCTACGGAGCAAAAATCACCCAAAACAATCTAAATGATTATTTCAATGGAAATTTCAATGGTGCTTGGAATGGCGTATTCATTGCCTTAATGGGCGATCCAACCCTTACGATGTTGCAAGTAGCTCCTCCCACAAAATTGGTGATTGCAGAAAATCAAGGGTCTACCTTGCTTAAATGGAATGCATCAAAAGAAAAAGTGGATGGCTACGCCGTTTATCGCATCGACGAGACAAAACAAGAATGGAGAGAAATCAGTTCTTACTGTCCATCAGCCGCAAACACAACTACGGATACCTTCTATTTCGACTATTGCAAATCCACACCATTGGGGAACAATCAGGGCAAATACACCTATGCGGTAAGGGCTTTTCGATGGGAAACCACAGGCTCTGGATCCTACAGAAATTTAAGTATGGGCGTCGTTGGACAAACGATTACAACCGAAATCAACACAATCAACGCGGCTAATATCCATTGCTATCCGAATCCAAGCACTGGTCAATTAATCATTGGCGGCTTGTTGGCATCATCAAAATGTGAATTATCGGTATTAAATCTATCGGGTCAGGTATTGAAAACCACCACTGTCATTACTTCGGAAGCCGGTGAATGTCAATTGAATTTCAACGACCTATCAGACCAATTATTATTGATTCACGTCAATCAAGGTGGCAAAACGTTTACTGAAAAGGTGAATTTGACACACAATTAATTTTCTGTTATCCACCAATTAATTAAATGCCAACACCAAGCACAATTGGTTATTACACGATTTATTGCCTATTTTCGCGGTTCATTCGATTAATACATACAAAATAACATGACAAATAGTATTCTTTACCTAGTCCCTTTATTGGGCGTTGTTGGCCTCATCGTGATGGCCATCAAAAGTGCATGGGTTACCAAGCAAGATGCGGGCGACGAGAACATGCAGCGATTGGCAGGCTACATTGCCAAAGGTGCCATGGCTTTTTTGAAAGCGGAATGGAAAGTATTAAGCTACTTCGTAGTAATTGCTGGCATTTTGTTGGCATGGTCAGGTACCTTCAAAGGAACTGCTGAGCATCCCATTCACTCTAGCTGGATTATCGCAATCTCTTTTGTAATCGGTGCTGTATTGTCAGCCTTAGCCGGTTATATCGGAATGAATATCGCAACCAAAGCAAACGTTCGTACAACACAGGCCGCTCGTACCAGTTTGGCTCAAGCCTTGAAAGTTTCTTTCAATGGTGGAACCGTAATGGGATTGGGTGTTGCTGGTTTGGCCGTGATTGGATTGGGTTCATTGTTTATCGTATTCTTACAGGTATTTCACGTAACAACTGTAAATAGCGACGAGATGAAAACCGCCATCGAAGTATTGGCTGGTTTCTCCTTGGGTGCTGAAAGTATCGCCTTGTTCGCTCGTGTGGGCGGAGGTATCTACACAAAAGCGGCCGATGTTGGCGCTGACTTGGTGGGTAAAGTTGAAGCAGGTATTCCTGAAGACGATGTTCGTAACCCTGCTACCATCGCCGATAACGTAGGTGATAACGTAGGTGACGTTGCCGGTATGGGTGCCGATTTGTTCGGTTCTTATGTGGCTACCATCTTGGCTACCATGGTTTTGGGTCAAGAAATCAACGCAGATGATCAATACAATGGCTTCTCTCCTATCCTTTTGCCAATGGTTATCGCTGGCTTGGGATTGATATTCTCTATCATCGGAACTTGGTTTGTAAGAATCAAAAACGAAACCGATAGCGTACAGAAAGCGTTGAACTTGGGTAACTGGTCTTCAATCGCCTTAACAGGTATCGCTTCATATTTTGTAGTACAGAACTTGTTGCCTGAGAAAATGTCTTGGTTTGATGCTGTTCGTGGTGAAGATTTCACCCGCGACGGTGTTTTCGCTGCCATCATCGTAGGATTGATCGTGGGTACTTTGATGAGTATCATCACTGAATACTATACTGCCATGGGCAAACGCCCTGTAATGTCGATCATCCGTCAGTCTGGTACTGGCCACGCTACCAACATCATCGGTGGTTTGAGTGTGGGTATGGAATCTACTGTATTGCCCATCTTGGTTTTGGCTGGTGGTATCATGGGTTCTTACTACTTCGCTGGTTTGTATGGTGTATCTATCGCCGCTGCCGGTATGATGGCGACTACTGCGATGCAGTTGGCCATTGACGCTTTCGGTCCAATCGCTGACAACGCAGGTGGTATCGCTGAAATGAGTCAGTTGCCTGAGGAAGTTCGCGGACGTACAGACAATTTGGATGCGGTTGGTAACACCACTGCTGCCACGGGTAAAGGTTTTGCGATTGCTTCTGCTGCCTTGACTTCTTTGGCATTGTTTGCTGCCTTCGTGGGTATCTCTGGTATCACTGCGATTGATATTTATAAAGCGCCAGTATTGGCTGGTTTGTTTGTGGGTGGTATGATTCCATTCATCTTCTCTTCTTTGGCAATTGCTGCTGTAGGTCGCGCTGCGATGGACATGGTGAACGAAGTTCGCAGACAGTTCCGCGAAATTCCAGGTATCATGGAATACAAAGCACAACCAGAATACGAAAAGTGTGTTGAAATTTCTACCAAAGCTTCTATCCGCGAGATGTTGGCACCTGGTGCGATTGCTTTGATCTCCCCCATCATTGTGGGTTTCTTGTTCGGTCCAGAAGTATTGGGCGGTATGTTGGCCGGTGTTACTGTTTCTGGTGTATTGATGGGTATCTTCCAATCAAATGCCGGTGGTGCATGGGATAACGCCAAGAAGTCTTTCGAAAAGGGTGTAATGATCAACGGCGAGATGTTCTACAAAAAATCTGAGCCACACAAAGCGTCTGTAACGGGTGATACAGTAGGTGATCCTTTCAAGGATACTTCTGGTCCTTCGATGAACATTTTGATCAAATTGATGTCGATTGTTTCTTTGGTTATCGCTCCTTTCATTGCAGGTAAAACTTTCGGCGAACGTCCTAACCACGGGCAAGGCGCTGCTTGTGTTGAAATGCAACATTGCGAAAAGGAAATGATGGGCAAATGCGATATGAGCAAATGCGCTACCCTAACCAAAGAACAGTGCGCTGCGATGTGCGATTCTATGGGTTGCGATTCTACCGAAAAAGCGGCTTGCATGGGTATGTACGATGCAGATGGCAAGTTCATTGGCAAAGGACACGAAGGTTGCTCTAACGAGCCTGCTTGCAAGGAAGACAACGACAAAACTTGTAGCAAGGGCGATGCCTGCTGCAAGAACAAGAAAGTTGAAGCCCCTGAAAAGAAGGCTTGTTGCAAAGACAAAAAATAAGTTAGCGATTGATGTTGGGAGTTCCTCTCCCACCGTTGGTTTGAAATAAAAGGAAAGGCCACCCAACGGGTGGCCTTTGTCTTCGTGGAATATTGCATTTTGCTGGATTAAACAAACTCAGTCCCAACAAATATTTAGAAATAAATACTTAAAATTGAAAAGTTGAATCTAACCCAGTTTAAAAAATGGGGTACTTACACACAATAAAAAATGAAAACCGTAATTGTTGCTATCCTCTTATTTTTAAATTTCACTAGCTGCACAAATACGGCAAGTGTCAAAATTAACATTGATGGCAAATGGAAATATGTATTGAAAAACTATTCTGTTAATATTACTTTTAAGAATGGATTTTATAATAGTAGCAATCATCATGACGACTTGATTTTCCATTCAAAGGGTAAATATTTTTTTCTGGAAAATACGAAAAGGGCAAAAATGACAATTGTGTTAGTCCCTGATTTAGTAATTGAGCAAAGCGATACGATTATTCAAGATTGCACATATTTGGATGTTATAAGCGCAACTGATAGTTTAATCATTGTTAGAAACCCTTGGCCATTCGACTATTTAGATAAGAAGCGTAACGCGGACATAGAAGTACGAAAAGTAAGTCGGTAAGAAACAGTAAGACCCTAGATTGCTCTGAGGCCTTGATTTTATTGGGTGTCAATTTCAGTCTGATGAAGAGGGGCGTTTTGGGCGATTATTCCACTTTGAGCAGATAATCTTTGTTTCTGATTTTATCCTGCTTGGCAAAAATATAACTAAGTTCGCCACCTCTTTCATCGATAACCAATGTTTCCAAATCACCTAAATTTTCTTCTATATGAGTATTGACATTCAATGATAAATTTACTTTATCGCCACCATCAAGGAATACTTTTTCTGACCTAATATTTGGGTAGTCCGCAAGCAAGATAGAACATGTTTTGCCACTTTCAAAGTTCCATTTCCCAGCATTCATGATTATCGTATCGCTGTTTTCCTCATTTAGATAATCGTACCAGCCGTTTCCCTTCAAAAATATTTTCTCTATTTTCCCTAAATAGTTAGTTTTATACTCCCCCGTGAAATAGGCTGTGTCTAATTTACTTGCATCTAACTTAACTGAGTTTTTGCACGATGAAAAAATCATGCAAAAAGCAAAAACTATTATTCCAAATAAAATCAACCTGCTCATTTTTATTTATATAGTGTGAACCCTCCCCGTATTTCAGAGAACCTAAGTTAGAGTTTCAGGGGTATTGACCACTCCCCAACCGTTATACCAAAATCTTCGTGATGCCAAGTTAATATTTTGTTTTGTATTCAGCAGCATTTCACTGAATCTTTAAAAAGATCGGGCCAGCAATCTCAAAGACAAAACTTGTAGCAAGTGCGACGCATTTACACAATTTAGTTCTATATTGAACCTTGAAAATACTTCACCCTATGAAACATTTATTAACGGGATTGATTTTATTAACGTGGGGATGTACCGCCCAGGCCCAAACTTGGGAAACAGGTCTCGCCATCAACAAAACCCATTTGTGGCAATATGAAAGTGACTATGCATACAGAACACAGAGATTGGGAATCTCTGCTATGGCAAGGTATCAGAATCCCAACGCAACACATTTGCTGCTTAAAAACAATGAGATAGGATTCGAACACAGTCGCGGAGAATTAAGAATCGGATATCATAGGGGTGAAAGAACAAATCTCAAATACAGCAGTACTTCATTCACATTAAATAATTATTTTGCCAATTTCGGGACCTTAAAAAAGGGTTTTCAAGTGTCTATGGGGTTACACTACAACTATAAGATACATACCCTTTCTGATGGGGGTTTCACGAATTGTACCTATAAACGGGACTCTCTAGGGAACCCTTGGACGAAAAGTGATTATTATTCTCTTGATGGAAGAAACAATCCGTTTATTCGACGTTTTAATATGGGTCCGACAATAGGAATTGCATTCCGTCCCTTTCAGTTAGGCAAACTAGTTCTGCGAAGCAGATACGATATTAGTGCTACCATGCTTGGCGAAAAGGATGGGGAAATGAATTTCAATAATTTACGGCAACGTTTTACCTTGAGTATCGTTTGGGATAAACAAAAGTGATTCGCAGCAAGCAAATTGGTCATGCGGGAAATTCACAACGATAGCGGGTGTTAAAATTGTACAAAGAACCAATTTTGGAAATGAAAGAAAAAATAATCGCTTTACTTTTGACTGCTTTTTCAGTTTCAGGAATTAAGGCAATTCCTAAGGATTCGATTATCTATAGTTTTAAAGCGGGTGTGATTTCACCATATTGTTTTAAGTATACGAAATCTTTCGAAATAGCAACAAAACGTAACGTAACTTATTCATGGCCGCTTAATGCTGGTTTAACACTAGGTTTGGATGCTTCAAGAAGGAATTTTTCACTTGAAGTTTCCTATGACTACTCTAGTTTTAGAAGGATTGCCCATTATAAATTCAACGATTCATTACTTGAGATTGGGGATATACCCTTTATACTAAAACAGTTTAGGGTTCTTCCGCAATTTAGATTAATCCATTCAGAGATTTCATCGTTAAATATCGGCTGTGGTTATACTCTGGCTTATCCGTCAAGGGCCTATGATAAGAGTGACCCTAAACAAAGTTATTATCTTTACCTAGGTAAGGGCATTTGTTATACTGTAAATTACACCTACCAATTGCCAAAAAGACGATCTAGCTTCTATGCCGGTATTTATTATGAGAAGTTAAACGATGAGCCGATAAGGGGACTACTACCAAGCAAGTATGATTATGGACAATATCTAGATGCACCAATTTACATGCTGAGTCTGGGTGTCAAATATAACATCTGGCCAAAACAACTTTAATAAGTTTACCCCTCAATATGCGACTGGTAGAATACTTGATCATGATATTTCACAACCACATGAAACGACTTCTCATTGGTTTATTATTAATGGCTTTAGGAAAAACCGCCCAGGCCCAAACTTTGGAAACAGGCGTGGCTATCAATGCCAACCATTTGTGGCAATCCCCTGAATATGCTTATTTAAAGAATCGGTCAGATGGGCTTGGACTGTCTCTCATGGCAAGGTATCAGAACCCCAAAGCAACTTATTTGGTCCTGAAAAACAATGAAGTGGGATTGGAATTGAGTCGAGGACAAATAGAAGTACAAGCTCGGGGACAACATGCCGGTGCTCGAACAGGTATTACAACATCCATTAATTATTCAACCAGCTCCCTTAGCTTGAATAATTATTTTATCAACTTTGGCACATTAAACAAGGAGTTTCAGGTAGCCTTGGGTATACATTGTAATTATAAAATAACTACCCTTTCCGAAGGTTTTACCGAGGTATTACATTACGAGGGGGACACCAATTTCTCTGGATATAGAGTTTGGTTCACTAAAAATTCTCTTAATGGAAGAAACAATCAATTAATTGAGCGATTTAACCTGGGCCCTACTTTAGGGATTGCTTTACCTCCGTTTGATGTTGGCAAGTTCAAGCTGAGATGCCGATACGATATGAATGTAACCCTGCGTGATGAATTGAAGGAAGGCAATGATTTTAATTATTTACGGCAACGAATTACCTTGAGTATCGTTTGGGGTAAACAACATTAATTGTTCTAGGTGTTAATAATCATGTAAAAAATCTACCACCACGACGTTGAGCATATTGGCATTTGGAGCAAACAAGGTGGCCGAATAACCCAATGAATTCAAATCTTACAGCCCAGATAATTAGTACACTTTTCAGTCCACAATTTCAATTTTTCGCCAAACCGTCTCATTGATTCTCATGAAGTAAATACCGGATTTTGCATTGAATTTGATCGTTTGGGAATTCTGTTTGGTTTTGAACTTTTCAGACCAAACCAATCTACCATCTGATGAGAAAATCTCTACTTGCTGTATTTTTTGCGACGGCATTTCTAACTCAAACTCACCACGACTCGGATTTGGGAATACACCAATGGTTGGATTGACGGGTTGTGGCACAAAGCCGGTTTGAGTATCCCTTTGCAGAACAGTTACAATGAAAGCCTTTTGTGATGGGGTATCCGGGAAGGTAGCAGGACAGAATTTATTAATATTCGGAGGATAAATCAATGAATCGTAATGCTCTACAAATACCAAATACTTGCCAGGCTTCTTGTATGTATGCCACAGAAATTGATCACGCTTGTTGTCAATTTTCCCATCACCCCAAAACCATGTCCAATCAGATTTCCTCGATGCCGTATCTGACAAATTGCCAACCTGAATACTATCACCCGCATAAATGATTGCTTCATTACCCTCAAAATCTGTGAAATTGAATTTTGGACGTGGTCCAGGTGTTTTTATCCAACGACTAATACTATCTTCTGAACCTTTGTCTGTCTTCAAATGATATTGAATTTTAAACCATCCGTTGTGGGTGTATATATGTCCAACTATATTTGGTATCCCAGGTTGGTTCCATGTGGCCCTCTTGTAAACATTGTTCTTAGAGTCACCCCAATCAATTTTCCATTCCTTAATGAAGTCGCATTGCATTGGTGATGTACTGCTGCAGTTATTCATTACCCAACTACAAGGGTCAAGCATTGTAGAACTATCATAGAAATAAATAACGGAAGAGCAAGATGGGATAAAAATGTCAAAGTCAAAATCAATATCCAAACGAGTGGCCATTACTGTAAATGAATCTTTGCAACCGTCTAGGGTCTCAATGGCAACTGCGGGATTATAAATACCTTTTCCATAAAATGTCTTTTTCAAGGCTGGCCCCCAATCAGAACTAGTTGACCCATCGCCCCAATACCAAGTAATTTTCTTGACCTTACTTTTATCTATTCGCGATATATTATTAATCTTCGCAATTACACTATCACATCCCATGGGTTTGTCAATGGTAAAACGAGCACCAATTTTCTCTCGAATTTTCATAGCACCGTCAATGACATCATTGTTGACGCATCCTTTTTCGTCTTCAACCTCTATAAACAAAGGAACGGCTCCACCCTTTACTTCTTTTAACGAAAAACAAAAAGTCTGTGGCATGGTTGGTTGGGTAAATTCAAGGTGTTGGCCATCACCCAGAGAATAACGAATTTTTGAGATTTTTGACCCATTCTCATTGAATGAACTATCGGTAAAACAGAATAAGTTGTTTTCGAAACACTGTTCTTGTGGACTTTGCAATTTCACTCTAATTGTTGGTAATCCGATTACCTCCAAACTCAATTTAGTTACCCATCTGGTTCCGTCGATAATGGTACTGAATGTAATTATTTTATGCCCCGATTTTTTGAAAGTAAATATTGGATAAATCTGTTTTGACTGCCCCTCTCCATTGAAATCCCATAGGTTTTCTTTACCGTAATTAAACGCGCCAAACTCCACTTGGGAACCAATACAATAATTGGGCCCGTAGTATACACGTATATCAGGCTGAGCATAAGTCTTCCCAATCACAGTAAATAGTAACACTAATACTAACAGTGTATTTTTCATTTTTTTCATGCCGTCTTTCACATTAGGTGTGCTATCTTGATTTTTTTGTTAAAAAAGAAATTGTGCTCCAACTGGGTATTCAAACCTTATGGAACAAATCAATAGACACAAAATTCAATTGAATTGTTGCGTTGGTCTCAAGAATCAAAATAAATGACCTAATTAATTGAAAAATAATATCTTAAGGCCAGCAAAATTGCTGGCCCTCTTTTTATTTTATCCGTTATTTTTTACCGTAACACCGGCAATCTCAGCGCTGGGTACTGCGACGCCATCGCGTTGTATTGGTTCATCACATCGTTGAGCTGCGCATCCACCTTCACCAAATGAGTAGAGACCAAATCCAATTTCTGCAAATGTGTTTTGGTGGGTGCGTTTAAGGCATCCATGCACGAGTAATACGCCGAACCAAACAGCTCGTTCAATCCTTCCGTGGTTTCAAACTCCTCAGCAGCCAAAGCCCCATTCCCATTGAGAATCAAATTTACATCGTTCACCACCTTTTGCAACTGGCTGGAAAGCATCGCAAAGTCACGGGCATTGGTATTGGGAACCCCAGCCGCATTTTTCATCGCATTCAAACCGTTTTGAATCTCTTCGATGCGCAAATTAGTATTCGCCACGTTCTGCTTCACCTGGAACAACTTCGACACCTGGGCAGATTTCTCGTCGATGCTCGCCAACGGAATGCTCGGCTCATACAAATACGAAACTTTGATATCAGTAATACCCGTCAAATTGGACACGTTGCCCTTTTCCAACAATTCCAAACTAGCGTAATACGTCCCCGGCGTTACATAAGGTCCCCACCCCGCTTGATAGCCTTTGTCTGCTGGCACCGGCAACGATGGATCTGAATAGCGCAAATTCCACTCGGTTTTCGCCAATCCCTTCGCCGCATTCACCGCAAATTTCGCCACCACATTGGAAGGGGTAACCTCCTGAGAACTGCGAATCACCATGTATACTTTGGCAGACTCTTCCATACTCTCCAACACAATGGAATCCTTGGCAGGATAAATCAATGCATTGGGGTTCTTCACCGCGTCGGTTTCTTTCTTCTTTCTCCGACTGGCGATGGTTGAAAACTCCTTTTCGATGTTATAAACGATCACTGCGCCGGTGGCTGGATTCGGTGCTGAGAATCGCGATGCGCCCTTGTGACCATTCCCGCCGCCACCCAAAGGCGATGCAGGGATAAACAACTTCACCGGGGTCACAGGCAAAATATAGCTGCGTTTGGAGAGATCTGCATTCGCAGTCAACATCGACTTGAAATCGCGAATCTTTTCGTAGTCATCGCACACAGCAAATCCACGACCGAACGTCGCCAACACCAAGTCATCGTCGCGCTCTTGAAACACCATGTCTTTCACAGCCGTTGGAGGCATGCCACCCTGCCAAGAATGGAACTCCCCACCACCATTAAAACTGATGTGCAAGCCAAATTCCGTACCCACCAACACGATATCCTGATCCTTGAAATCTTCGATCACGGTTTTCACGGGGCCATTTTCTGGCAATCCCTTCGTGATTTTCGTCCACGTAGCGCCACCGTTGCTGCTCTTGTATACAAAGGGCTTAAAATCCCCAAATCGATGGTGATCCAAAACCGCATACACATTGCCTGAATTGGGCGATGCGTAAACCATTGAAATAAATGGATGTCCTACCCCGTTGGCCTGTCCTTTCGGCGCATCTGGAAAACATTGGAGGTTACTCCGCACTTCCCAAACACTGCTGCTGGCCTCTTTGCGCCATATCAAACCATCGTCGGTACCGGCATACAACTCGCCATTTTTGCCCTCGCTCAACGTGGTAATATTGCCATAAATGCTGGTACTTTGGTTTTTCACTACGGCATTCACACCCCACACTTTCCCCATGATGGGCAGGGTATTTCGGTCGATTCCGCGCGACAAATCTCCGCTGATGGGTGTCCATGAATCGCCACGGTCTTCGCTTTTAAACACGCGATTGGCTGCAAAATAAAGCACTTTGGGGTTGCTGCGCGAAATAATCAACGGCGCGTCCCAATTCCAGCGGAGGGGGGCTTCGTCTAAACCAATTGTGGGTTTGATGTCTACCGCTTCCCCAGTGACTTTATCGTATCGAACCAAACCGCCGTATTGCCACTGACTGTATACGATGTTGGGGTTGGTGGGATCGATCTGCGACTTAAAACCATCGCCGCCCACGGTTACGTACCAATCGTCGTTGCTCACGCCATTGGCTGAATTGTTTTTGGCCGGACCGCCCAGGGTGTTGTTGTCCTGTGTACCGCCGTAGATGTTGTAGAATGGCGATGCGTTATCAACCGAAGCGCGATAAAACTGGGTAATGGAAATGTTGTCTTTGTAGTTCCAATGCTGCGCATTGTCGAACGTTTCGTACAATCCACCATCGCAACCGACCAACCAATGCGACGACTGGGCTGGATCGATCCAAATGACGTGGTTATCGACGTGTTTGTTGCCTTCACCCGCGTTTCTCAGGGTTTTGCCCGCGTCATCGGATACTTTCATGTAGGCATCCATGCAAAACAGGCGATTGGGGTTGGTGGGATCCACAAAAATCTCTTGGTAGTAGTTGCCGGCGGTGAAGAACGGATTTTGCTTAGACCAGCTTTCGCCGTAATCGTAGCTGATAAAAATGCCGCCCTTGCCTTCTTCCGCTTCTACCATGGCATACATTTGACCGGCTTTGGTGGTTGTGGCGATGGTGATTCTGCCGAGTTCGCCACCGGGAAGTCCGCCAGCCAATTTGCGCCACGATTTGCCGTTGTCTGTGCTCTTGTATAGGGCCGATTCTGGTCCACCGCCGAGGTAGGTCCATTCGTGACGTCTGCGCTGGTGAAACGCTGCATACATAGTACCTGGCATATTGGGGTCGAGGTATACTTCGTTGCAACCTGTGTTATCGGATACATGAAAATTGCGGGCCCATGTTTTGCCGCCATCTTCGGTGAGGTAGAGGCCGCGTTCGCCGCCTTCTTTCCAAACGGGACCATAGACAGCCACCCAAACGCGGTTGGAATTGGTGGGATCGATTTTGATCATGCCGATGTGCTCGGAGAGTTTGAGGCCCATGTTTTCGAAGGATTTTCCGCCATCGAGACTTCGATAAATGCCATTTCCGTAGCCCACACTGCGTTGGTTGTTGTTTTCGCCGGTTCCCACCCAAAGGATGTTGGGGTTTTTTGGATCGAGGGCGAGGCAGCCGATGCTTTGCGTGCCGTAACTATCAAAGATGGGCTGGTAGGTGGTTCCTCCATTGGAGGTTTTCCAGACGCCACCGTAAGCCGCAGCCAGGTAATATTCAGATTTGTTGAGGGGGTTCACCGCGATGTCAACGATTCTACCGCTGGTGGTAGAAGGACCGATCATCCGGAAATTCACCTGACCCAAAATCGGCTTGATTAATGAATCCGGAACTCCATTGGCTTTTAACGATTTAACCGTTTCGGTTGAGGCACTTGCTTTGCCCCCAGTTTTTTGTGCTTGTACGCCCCACACCAATGAGAACGCGACAAAGAACATCGATACACTGATTTTATTCATGATTTTATTTTTTCAAAATACGATAATAATTGCTGAGATATTCCCGACCATGCAAAGGTTGATCTTACATGCTGTCCACCTGTTTCACCCAAGCGTTTTCTTAATTCTTCGGAAGTTAATATAGAAACGACGTGGTTGGCGAATTCAAGGGCAGTTTCTCCCATCAAAATCCCCTCGCCTGATTTGAGACCCAACCCCAAAAATCCGACCTTTGAGCACACAACGGCCTGATTCATCGCCAAGGCTTCAAGGACTTTGTTTTGTGTCCCCGCTCCTATCCTCAACGGCGATACCACCACATTCGCTTTGGCATATTCCAAAGAAAGATCTTCGATAAACCCTGTTACTTCGATGCGGTCTGATACTAAATCGAGCACGGCTTTTACAGGTCGCTGCCCAGCAATCACAAAATGCGATTCGGGGTGTTTTTCAAGGATCAAAGGAAAAATCTCATCCACAAAATACTGGACGGCGTCTACATTGGGCGCATAATCCATATTCCCGGTAAATAGAATTCTATTTTTTATGATTGCGTCGCTGCCTTGGGGTGAGAACGATTTCAGGCTGACCCCATTCGGGAGGACATCTACATTGTTTATCCCTGCATTGATTAGATAATCTCGGTCTTCGGTGGAACACACCAAGGACTGAGCAAATTTTGGCAACATCAACTTTTCGTAATTGGCAAGGCGAGAAAACTCTATACCACGAAACGCTCTATCAAATGGGTTTTTTGCAGCCGATTCTCGTCTTTTCCAATACAAACTAAAGGCATCGGGTAAATCCAAAATGGCATTTGAGGGCGCACCGTCTTCAAAATATTGGGCCATTCTGAGATGCTGCACGTGAATGGCATCAAAATGATGATTATCAAGCAGATGCTTTAGCTTTTGAGCAAACGGTTTAGATCGAAAAAAGGATACTTGTATGGGTCGCTTTGAGAACAAGCCTATCGCGGAAGACAATATTGAGCGCCATTTGGGGCGATATACATATTGAATGGATTGAAACAGTTGAATTCCCTCATTGGGATT